>CAISUR010000291.1 GCA_903888655.1 uncultured Bacteroidota bacterium
TCCGTTTTCAGAAAGGCTTTTCTTCGCTAATTGGGCAATTTTTCTATAAAAAAGTAACGCATCATTGTCTTCAACAAACAATGCCAAATGCGGTTCATATTCTAAAACATTAGGTTTTATTTCTGCTTTTTCTAAATTCCGAACATAAGGCGGATTGGAAACGATGATGTCGAATGGAGTTGTGAGTTGTGAGTTGTGAGTTATGAGTTGATCTAAATCGTCAATTTGTAAAATATCTGTAGTAATAAAATTCACTTCAACTTTATTGATTTCAGCATTTTTTTTAGCGGTTATCAAAGCTTTTTCGGAAATATCAATAGCGAAAACTTGAGCATTTGGAAGATTTTTAGCAAGGGAAATAGCAATACAACCACTACCTGTTCCAATATCTAAAATTTTTAGATTTTCGACTTTTGACTTTCGACTTTCAACTACAATCCATTCTACCAATTCTTCAGTTTCTGGTCGTGGAATTAAAGTATTTTCGGTAACCAAAAATGGTAATCCATAAAATTCCGTTGCTCCTAATATATATTGTATTGGTTTTTCTTTTTTTAATTCGTCTAAAACATTTTCCCAACGAAGTAATTGCATAGCGTCCATTTCCATGTCAGGATTCAAAGCCAAATCGATGCGTTTTAGATTGTGAAAACTTTCCAATACAATATAAAAGAAACTCTCAATTTCCTTTTCATCGTACAGCAAAGAAAGTTCTTGTAGAAAATTAGTTTTGTAAGTTTTTAATAGCATTTACAATTCTTTTATCATCCATACTGGGCAACTGGTATGACCCGTTCCTCCCAATGGTTCGCAAAGATACTCAAACCCTACTTTTATATACAATTTTTGAGCGTTTAGCATTTCAGGTAATGTTTCTAAATAGCATTTTTCATAACCAAATTCTTTTGCTTTCTGCAAACATTTTTGAATCATTTCAAATCCAATTCCCTTCCCTCGTGCTTCCTGCAAGAAATACATTTTTTGCAATTCACAAATGTTTTCATCTGAATTATCTAATTGGCTCACCCCTGCCCCACCGATTATTTTTCCATTATCTTCCACTACAAAATAAATCGATTTAGGTTTATCATACGTTTCAAACATAAAGTCCAATTGCGAATCGGCAAAAGCAGTTCCTGTTTTCGGATAATCATCTGATATAAAAACCTGGCGGATTACCTCGGCAATTTGCTTGTTATCGCGTTGTTGGATTTCTCTTATAATCATAAAAACTAAACTTCTAAACTTTCTAAACTTCTATGCACAAAAAAACTTATTTTTGTGATGTGAAGATACATGAAACGCTACTAACAAACAAAAATAAAACTTTAATTTTAATGGCGTTCCTGGCGACCCTGGACAAAAAATGAAATCGACGGAAGAAAAATATATTAAACGTTGCATTGAACTAGCAAAAAATGGTTTGGGAACTACTTATCCCAATCCATTAGTTGGTAGCGTTGTGGTGTGTAACGATGAAATTATCGGTGAAGGCTGGCACAGAAAATCTGGCGAACCACATGCCGAAGTAAATGCCATCAATTCTGTTAAAGACAAATCATTGCTTTCTAAATCGACTATATACGTAAGTTTAGAACCGTGTAGTCATTTTGGAAAAACTCCTCCTTGTTGTGACTTAATCATATCTAATAATATTCCTAATATCGTGATTGGAACTATAGATCCTTTTGCACAAGTTTCAGGAAATGGAATAAAAAAATTAGTGGAGGCTGGAAGAACTGTAAGCGTCGGAATTCTTGAAAAGGAATGTAACAAATTAAATCAACGATTTTTCACGTTTCACAACAAAAAACGTCCCTATATTATATTAAAATGGGCCCAAAGTCAAGATGGATTTATTGCACCTGTTTCGAAAGAAAAAAAAGAACCTGTTTGGATTACCAATGAAATTTCGAGACAATTGGTTCATAAATGGCGTAGTGAAGAACAAGCCATTTTAGTGGGAACCAATACTGCACTTGATGATAATCCGTCGTTGACGACTCGTGATTGGACTGGAAATAATCCGATTAGAGTAGTTTTAGACCAAAATAATAGAATTTCAAAAGAAAATCATATCTTTGATTCTCAAGCAAAAACTATTTCAATTTCAAAAGACACCATTGATTTCAATAAGAGTGTAGCTTTAGAAATCTCAGGATATCTATTTGAGAACACTATTCAATCGGTAATTATTGAAGGAGGAAGACAGACTTTGCAAACGTTTATTGACGAAGGACTTTGGGACGAAGCGCGTGTTTTTATTGGAAATTGCAACTTAAAAGATGGTATAAAAGCTCCAAATATCTTATATAATAACATCAAAAAACAACACATTCAAGACGATGAATTTTTAATATTTTTCAACCATGATTGATACAATAATTTTTGATTTCGGTGATATTTTTATCAATTTAGAAAAAGAAGCTCAAGTAGAAGCTTTTAAAAAACTAGGATTACCTGGACCCAATGAAGAACTTCTAGAAATGAACGATTTGTTTGAAAAAGGAAAAGTTTCTGAATTAGAGTTTATCACTTGTTTTCATAAATTCATTCCAAACGCAAGTATTGAAGAAATTAGAGAAGCATGGAATACAATTATTGGGGAATTTCCTCTATATCGATTGGAATTTTTACAAATGCTTTCTAGTAAATATCGCTTATTTTTATTGACCAACACAGATGAAATTCATATCAATAAATTTGAACACAATGTCGGGGTTTCATTCTTTAGTGATTTTTACCAATGCTTTGAAAAGGTTTATTATTCTTATGAAATGGGAATGAGAAAGCCCGATGCAAGCATCTATAGTTATATCGTAAACAAGCATGATTTATCACCCAAACGAACTTTATTTGTAGATGATAAAAAAGTCAATACCGATGCGGCAGCAAGTATTGGAATACATGTCTGGAATTTACAAGTAGGTCAGGAAGATGTTGTCGATTTATTCAATCAAAAACATTTGCCTTTATAAGATTTGAACGATACCTACAAAACCATCGCAACACCTTCAGAAGAAATTCTATTTAAAGAAAAAAATAGTAAATTTTATGGTTACGCATTTCCGGTAAGAGCTGAAGTTGAAATAAAAAATCATGTAGATCATTTGCGTAAACAACACAATGGTGCTGTACATTTTTGCTATGCTTTTCAAATTGGAACCGACAAAATTCAATTTAGAGCAAACGATGATGGCGAACCAAGTAATACCGCAGGAGCACCTATTTATGGGCAAATTCAATCGTTTGGTGTTACCAACATATTAGTTGTGGTGGTTCGCTACTTTGGAGGTGTTAAATTGGGCGTTGGAGGTTTGATCAGTGCATACAGAACTGCAGCTCAAATGGCATTAGCAGTATCAGAAATAGTAGAAAGAACGATTAATATACATTATATCGTTTCGTTTGACTACAAAAACATGAACAAAGTAATGCGAGTCATCAAAGAAAAAAATCTAGAAATCATTACTCAAAAAATGGAATTGAATTGCGAAATTGAAATTTCCACTCGAAAAAAAAATGCCGAAATAATATTCGACATTTTTACAAATTTATTTGAAATTGAAGTAAAATTAAAAGATTAAATTACCTCCTTCAAAATATCTATTATATATTGTGGTGGCACAATAGGTTTTCCATTATTTATGTCTACAAAAACCAATATAAAATGAGCAGTTGTTAATAACTCTTCATTTTCATTACGAATTTCGCAATCAAATTCAATCTTCACACCAGCATAATTTGTTAACCGAGTATTTATAATTAATACGTCATCATAGCGAGCTGGCTTTTTATAGTTTATATGCATGGAAACAATTGGTAATGCAATGCCGCTTTCTTCAAGCTTTTTGTATGAAACCCCTTTGTTTCTTAACCATTCCACTCTTCCTATTTCAAAATATGGCACATAACTACCATGATAAACCACTCCCATTTGGTCGGTTTCGCTATATCTAACTCTTATTTGTACATTGTGTCCGTTCATCTATTTTTTTTTGCTTTTTATCTATTACATTTTTTCTCTATACAACAATATTTTTAAAAAATCAATACCTTATTATTTTTTTTTAAATAAAATTGTTCACATATTTGTTAACCCAAAAATAACGAAAAAAATCTCTTTTTTTTTGTAAGAGAATCTTTAAAATAAATAGTAATTTTTAACAAGAATATGAACAAAACTGCGCAATCGGTATGGGAAAACTGTCTGTCTTTTATAAAAGACAATATTCAAGAGCAAGCATACAAAACTTGGTTTGAACCAATCAAGTCAGTTGAATTATCAGACAACGCACTTTATATTCAAGTTCCTAGTAAATTTTTCTACGAATGGCTAGAAGAACATTATGTTAAATTACTAAAAGTTGCCCTAACCAAAGAACTTGGTAAAAACGCAAAGTTACTGTATAAAATTAAGATGGAAAACACTTATGGCAACAAACAGCCATTTACGGAACAATTGCCATCTGCACATCGTAGTCCTATAAAATCTCAAGACGTCGATGCTCCATTCAAAAATCTAAATCCTGAACTTAAAAACCCGTTTGTGATTCCAGGAATTAGAAACTTAAAAATTGAATCTCAACTAAATCCTAATTACAGTTTTGACAATTTTCTTGAAGGAGATTCTAACAGACTAGCACGGTCAGCCGGTATGGCAGTTGCCAATAAACCTGGAGGAACTTCATTTAATCCGTTACTTATTTTTGGTGGAGTTGGTTTAGGAAAAACACATTTAGCCCACGCCATTGGAGTTGAAATCAAAGACAAATATCCAGAAAAAACGGTTTTATATATTTCTGCAGAAGTTTTCACACAACAATATATTGATTCTGTAAAAAAGAACAACCGAAATGATTTTATTCATTTTTATCAGTTGATTGATGTTCTAATAATTGATGATGTGCAATTCCTTTCAGGAAAAACAGGTACTCAAGATGTGTTTTTCCATATTTTTAATTATTTACATCAAAATGGAAAACAAGTAATTCTTACTTCAGACAAAGCACCAGTTGACATGCAAGACATAGAACAACGTTTGTTGTCTCGTTTTAAATGGGGATTATCTGCTGAATTGCATCAACCTGACTACGAAACTAGAGTTTCCATTTTAAAAAATATTTTATATCGTGATGGTGTTGAAATGCCAAA
>CAISUR010000292.1 GCA_903888655.1 uncultured Bacteroidota bacterium
CCTAATGGGAATTCAACGGTTACATTTTTTAAATTATTACCACTAGCTCCCGAAAGTTTTATGGATTTTCCGTTGCCTTCACGACGCTTTTTAGGCACTTCAATTTTCAATTCACCGTTCAAATATTGCGCGGTTAACGTATGTTCTTTTAGTAATTCGGCTGGCGTTCCTTTACTGATGATGTTTCCACCAAATTTTCCCGCTTTGGGTCCGATGTCAATTACATAATCAGCACATTCAATCATGTCTTTATCGTGTTCGACTACTAAAACCGAATTACCAATGTCTCGAAGATTTTTCAATGAATTAATCAATCGCTCGTTATCGCGTTGGTGCAACCCGATACTCGGTTCGTCTAAGATATAAAGTACTCCCACCAATTGTGAACCAATTTGGGTTGCCAAACGAATGCGTTGTGCTTCACCACCCGAAAGTGATTTGGAACTTCGACTTAACGACAAATAATTCAAACCAACATCCATCAAAAATTGCAATCGGTCGTTGATTTCTTTGAGAATTTCGGTGGCAATTGTTTTTTGTTTTTCCGATAATACTTCGGGTAATGCTTTGAACCAAACGGTCAATTCCGAAATATCCATTGCTGATAAGTCAGCTATATTTTTATCGTTTATTTTAAAGAACAGCGATTCTTTTTTCAAACGCGAACCATTACAAACCGGACAATTAATTTCGTCCATAAAGTCTTTGGCCCAACGTTTTATAGAAGTCGAATTGCTGTCGTCGAATTGGTTTTTAATAAATTTAGAAATCCCTTCAAAATCTATTTTATATTCTTTGGTCACTCCAGCTGCTTTAGAAACCACGGAGAATTTTTCGTTTCCGCCGTTCAAAATCATGTCCATCGCTTCGTTAGAAATCGTTTCGATGGCATCGGTCAATTTGAAATTGTATTTCTCACCAATGATTTCCAATTGCTTGAACATCCACGAACTTTTGTATTCGCCAAGCGGCGCAAATCCACCTTTATTGATAGACAATTTCGGATTCGGAATGATTTTTTTGAGGTTGATTTCGTTTACAATTCCCAAGCCATTACAATGTTCGCAAGCACCTTTGGGTGAATTGAACGAAAATAAATTGGGCTCCGGATTTTGATACGAGATTCCTGTAGTTGGGCACATCAAGGTTCTACTAAAAAAACGCACGTCGTTACTTTCGTGCTCAATTACCATCATGACATCTTCACCGTGATACATTGCGGTTTTGATGCTTTCCGATAAACGTTTGTCAGTATCGTCGTCATTTTCTACTTGCAATCGATCAATTACAATTTCGATATCATGGGTTTTGTATCTGTCGAGTTTCATACCCGCCGTAATATCCACAATTTTGCCATTGACACGTACTTTTACAAAACCTTGTTTGGCTATTTGTTGGAACAATTCGGCATAATGTCCTTTTCTGGCACGAATGATTGGAGCTAGAATATTGATGCGTTTTCTGAGGAAATTTTCGGTTATCAAATTCTTGATTTGCTCATCCGAATACGAAACCATTTTCTCGCCTGTGTTGTAACTGAAAGCTTCACCGGCACGCGCATACAGCAAACGCAAGAAGTCGTAAATTTCTGTGATGGTTCCCACAGTAGATCGTGGTGATTTACTGGTGGTTTTTTGCTCAATCGCAATGACCGGTGAAAGTCCGTCGATTTTATCCACATCAGGACGTTCTAATCCGCCTAAAAATTGTCGCGCATACGCCGAAAAAGTTTCGATATAACGGCGTTGTCCTTCGGCATAAATGGTGTCAAAAGCCAAAGATGATTTTCCCGAACCCGAAAGCCCAGTAATAACAACCAATTGTTCTCTCGGAATGGTAATGTCAATGTTCTTAAGGTTGTGAACACGAGCGCCAATTACTTCAATAGTATTATCGTTTTCTAGCATTTAGAATTTATATGTTGTACCATGTGAATCGTTTTAGATATGTAAAAAAATACATAATTTGCAAAATTACAATTTTAGCATCAAAATTTAGTTAGTCAGTTGAGAAGAATTTGTTAAAGATTTTTATATTTGAACAAAATAAACAGTATGAAGTATCCAATAATTATATTGGTTTTATCGTTTTTGATTTTTTCAAATTTTTCGTACTCTCAAGATAATTCAAATTCCATAAGTATTACTACAACAAAAGATAGTTTGAACTATTACCTGGTTAAATTAAAAGATGTTTCTGAATCTATTTCATTTGAAAAAATAGTTTCAATGAGGGTTAGTTACATTTAACTTGATGGATCAGTAATTAATAAAGATGAAATAAATAAAATTAGAAAAACAGTATTTTCAGCATATGGAAATAATGTTTCTTTTTCTTCATTAGTTAAAAAATATACTATGGACACCGCTGAAGAAGACGATATAGGTTGGTTTGATGAAGGTATGATGATAAAGGTTTTTGAAGAAGAAATAAAAAAGCATAAAAAGGGAGCTATTTTTACAGTTGATATACCAGAAAATAATTGGTACTATGTGGTATTAAAAACGTATGATGATAAAGAAAAAATTAAAATAACCTATAAAAAAAATAAATCATGAATTCAGAACAAACCAAAACTAATTATCCTGCATTGTATACGTTAATAACCGTATTCTTTTTCTGGGGATTTATAGCTGCAGGTAATAGTATTTTTATACCCTTTTGTAAAAGTTATTTTTCTTTAGATCAGTTTCAATCACAATTAGTTGATTTTGCTTTTTACACCGCTTATTACGTTGGGGCATTATTGCTTTTTGCCTTTGGAAATAATAGCGGAAAAGATATTGTTGGAAAATGGGGCTACAAAAAAAGTATTGTTTATGGATTACTATTTTCGGCACTTGGAGCAGCAGCCATGATTGTTGCTGTTGAGGCCAATATGTATGCTGGAATGCTTGTAGGATTATTTATTATGGCGCTTGGTTTTTCTTTGCAACAAACGGCAGCCAATCCGTTTGCGATATTATTAGGAGATCCAAAAACGGGTACAAGCCGCGTTAATCTTGGTGGTGGTATCAATTCATTCGGAACCACGATTGGGCCAATAGTTGTTGCATTAGCATTATTTGGAACAGCAAAATCAGTTTCTGAAGATCAAATAAAACATTTAGAATTGAGTAAAGTCGTTCTATTGTATATTGGAGTTGGATTACTTTTTATCGCATCGGCAGCGTTATTTTATTTTTCTAAAAAAGTGCCTACTGGTATTGCCAATGAACCTATTGAAAAAGCCAATAAAGCGCTGCGCTCATTGATGATCATGACCGGATTATTAGTAATCACGTTCAGTCCCGTTTTTTCAAGTTATAATTCTGATGATGCTAAAAAGATTGTTGCTATTGAAAAAACAATCGAACCCATTACCAAAATGATAGCGTCTCAAAATGAAGAGATGGTAAAAATCAAACATGATGAAAAAACTTCTACCCTTCAAAAACAAGCTATGATTGCTATAATTGAAAAAGATATTACCGCTTTTCAATCTTCAATAAAATCACAAACAGATGAAATTTCGGCAATAAAAAAACCGTTAGAAAAGTATAGAATGGGTTGGTTAGCGGCAGCATTATGTATTGTAATTGGTGGTTTATTATTCTCCTATTCATCGGCACAGAAAAAAGCAGAAGGTTGGGGAGCCATGCAATATCCTCAATTAGTATTAGGAATGTTAGCCATTTTTACCTATGTTGGAGTAGAAGTTGCCATAGGAAGTAACTTGGGTAGTTTATTAAATTTAAAAGAATTCGGAAGTTTACAATCCTCCGAAATTGCACCGTATATCTCGATGTATTGGGGCGGATTGATGATTGGTCGTTGGGCAGGAGCTATCAGTGTTTTTAATTTGCAAGGATTTAAAAAAACCTTAGCATTAATCATTATTCCTTTAATAGCTTTCGGAATTATTTTAAGCGTAAATATGCTGTCTGGTAAAGACATGAAACCATTATATTACTATGTTTTTTGTGTTTTAATTCAAATTGGTGCTTTCTTTTTGAGTAAAGACAAACCAGCCAGAACCTTAATGATTTTTGGCTCTTTTGGAATCATTGCCATGATTGTAGGATTATGCTCCACAGGAATGATTGCTATTTATGCCTTTTTAGCAGGCGGTTTGGCTTGCAGTATAATGTGGCCAGCAATTTTTAGTTTGTCAATTATTGGTTTAGGAAAATATACTTCACAAGGAGCTGCCTTTTTAGTCATGATGATTCTTGGGGGTGGTATCATTCCGCCATTACAAGGAAAATTATCCGATATTATAGGTATTCATCAATCGTATATCATTCCAGTGGTTTGCTTTGCATATTTAACCCTTTTTGCTGTTTTAGTAAAAGGCATTTTGAAAAAACAAAACATCGATGTTGATGCTATTGAGGTGGAAGGAAGTCATTAAAGTTTATTGAAGATTACTATTAAAATATAAAACTCCGAAAGAAAAAAATCTTTCGGAGTTTTTAATTTTCTTATTTATTCCAATCGATTTTTCTAGAGAAATACATAACTGCCGCTAGAATTAAGAATAACCCAATACTTCCTACTAAAAGTGCATAATCTTCTAATTGAATAATTACATAAATAAAAGTATATAAAACAGCAAGTGCTATTCCGATAAAAACTGGAAATTTTTTATCTTTTAAAATCGAGATAGAATAAATTGTGATCATTGCTACCACAGATGTTCCGGCAATAGCATAAGCTAAACCAAAACTACTGTGTTCTGTAATAGAAATTAATAAGGTGTAAAACATGATCAATGCGATTCCTATCATTACATACTGAAAAATATGAATGCTTATTTTACTGATGGATTGAATAATAAAAAAGATCAGAAAAGTTAAACCAATAACAAGAAATCCGTATTTAGAAGCGCGTTCATTTTGTTGGTATTCATCTACTGGAGTGATGAAGTCAACTGCAAAAGCATATTTGCTTAAATCTGGTAGAGCTTCAAAGTTTTCTTGAGCAAAAGGACGATTGAAATGTAATATTTTCCAGGTTGCATTGAATCCTTTGTTTGTGATTTTTTTGTCATTTGGAATAAAACTACCATTAAAATTAGGTGAAG
>CAISUR010000293.1 GCA_903888655.1 uncultured Bacteroidota bacterium
ATGATATCTAAAGGGTTCAAAATTAAAACTTTTTCTTTGTGTCTTCGTGACTATTTTTTTGTGTTTATAAATCTATTAATTCCATTTTTAATTAAAGGAACATTAAAATTAATTAGAAATCCTAATTCATTATTTGTTAATCTTAAATGGCTAATGATTTGAGCTTGCCATACAGGATTAACAATTTCAACTGCTTTGGTTTCAACTATAACAAGATCTGCTACAATCAAATCTAGTCTTAATTTTTCTTTTAATGTAACTCCGTCATATACAATCGGAATATCAATTTGTCTTTTTACAATTAATCCTGCTTTTTCAATTTCGTAAGCCAAACAAGCTTCATATACTTTTTCCAATAACCCTGGTCCAAGTTCTTTGTGAACTTTAAAAGCAGCATTCACAATTATATACGCTATTTCTTCTATTCTTTATGAATGCATATATTGTTTATTTAGTGGCTTATAAAATATAGACAAATAATTTTTTAAACTTTGTGCCTTTGTGCCTTCGTGGCAGATTTTTGCGTCTTAAAACTCTGCGTTTTGCGGCGTTCTTGGAAAAGGTATTACGTCTCTTATGTTTGTCATACCTGTTACAAATAATACCAATCGCTCAAATCCTAATCCGAAGCCAGAGTGAACTGCCGATCCGAATCGTCGAGTATCTAAATACCACCATAATTCTTCTTCATCAATCCCTAAAGCTTTCATTTTTTCGACTAAAACGTCGTAACGTTCTTCTCTTTGAGAACCACCAACGATTTCTCCAATTCCAGGGAAAAGGATATCCATAGCACGAACGGTTTTTCCGTCTTCATTTAAACGCATGTAAAATGCTTTAATGTTTGCTGGATAATCAAACAAAATCACCGGACATTTGAAGTGTTTTTCTACTAAGTAACGTTCATGTTCACTTTGTAAATCAGCACCCCATTCGTTAATAATGTAATTGAATTTTTTCTTTTTATTTGGAGTAGAATCTCTTAAAATATCAATAGCTTCCGTATAAGAAACACGTTTGAAATTATTTTCTAACACGAAGTTTAGTTTTTCTAACAAAGCCATTTCGCTTCTATCGGCTTGTGGTTTTGATTTCTCTTCTTCCAATAAACGCCCTTCTAAGAATTTCAAATCATCTGGACATTTATCCAAGGTATATTTAATTACGAATTGGATAAAATCTTCTGCCAAATCCATATTGTCATTCAAATCATTGAAGGCAACTTCGGGTTCAATCATCCAGAACTCTGCCAAGTGACGACTAGTATTGGAATTCTCTGCACGAAAAGTTGGTCCGAATGTATACACCTGACCCAAAGCCATAGCATAAGTTTCGGCTTCCAATTGACCAGAAACAGTTAAGTTAGTTTCTTTTCCGAAGAAATCTTCTTTATAGTTTACTTTTCCTTCTTCAGTTCTTGGCGTGTTGTCAAACGGTAAAGCCGTAACTTTAAACATTTCTCCAGCACCTTCCGCATCTGATCCCGTAATGATTGGTGTATTTACATACACAAATCCTTTTTCTTGAAAATACGTATGAACGGCATGTGCCAAAACCGAGCGAACACGCATTATAGCTCCGAATGCATTAGTTCTAACACGTAAATGTGCTTTTTCTCTTAAAAATTCTAAACTTGGTTTGTTTCTTAATTGGATTGGGTATGTTTCAGCATCAGAATCTCCCAAAATCTCTAATTTAGAAACTTGGATTTCATATTTCTGACCAGCCCCTTTGCTTTCTACTAATTCACCTGTTACCGAAATTGAAGCGCTTGTAGTTATTCGTTTCAAAATTTCTTCCGGTGTGTTTTCAAAGTCAACTACACATTGAATATTATTAATGGTTGAACCGTCATTCAAAGCAATAAATTGATTGTTTCTAAAAGTTCTAACCCAACCTTTTGCATTTACTTCATAATTCGCTTTTGAGCTGTTCAGTAAGTCTTTAACTTTTGTATGTTTCATTTTAATAAAAGATTTTATCTAATTGCAAATGTAAATTATTTTTATTTTTTTTCAATGTCATCATCTTCTTCATCATCAATTTTAGAACGAAGGATTTTTAATGTGGGTTGGTCGATGATTTCTCCTCTTTTGCCCCATTTTTCTGTGGTTAATACCAAAGCGGGTAACACTAATAAATTAGCAAACATAGCAAAGGTAAGCGTTACCGAAATCAATCCACCTAGAGCAATTGTGCCACTAAAGCTTGAGAGCGTAAAAATAGCAAATCCCAAAATTAATACCACAGACGTATAAAATGTACTAACTCCTGTTTCGTGAATTGCGCTAATAACTGATTTTTTAATTTTACCCTTATTATGAATTAAATCATGACGGTATTTTGCCATAAACTGAATGGCATTATCAACAGAAATTCCAAATGCAATACTAAATACCAGTATGGTTGATGGTTTTAATGGTATTCCAAAATACCCCATCAATCCGGAAGTAATACAAAGCGGAAGAATATTGGTAACAACCGAAGCAAAAATCATTTTCCAAGATCGGAACATATAAGCCATCAATCCCGCAATTAAAAGAATGGCGAAGATTAAAGACTCGATAAGATTTTCAACTAAATAGGTAGTTCCTTTTTGGAATACTAGGGCTTTACCCGTTAATTTAACTTCGAATCTGTCACTCGGAAAAATTTGGTTGATTCTTCGTTTTAATTTTCCTTCTACTTTAGCCATTTCATCGGTGCCAATATCTTTCATAAAAGTAGTTATTCTAGCATATTGCCCTGTAGAATCTACATAGCTTTTCATCAAATTCTCTTTAGAATTTTTAGTGGCATTTTTAGCATAACTCAAAATGAATACTTGCTCTTGCAAACTCGGTAATTCGTAGTATTCTGGTTTACCGTTATAGTACGCTTGTTTAGAGTATTTCACTAAATTTACAATCGAAACGGGTTTAGAAAGTTCCGGAATGCTATCAATGGTTTTTTGCAATTCATCCATTTTTCTGATAGTAGATGATTTCATAACACCTTTTTTTCTTTGGGTATTAATCATAATTTCCAAAGGCTGTACACCATTAAATTCTTTTTCAAAAAAGAGAATATCTTTAAAGAAAGAGGCACTTTTTGGCATTTCACC
>CAISUR010000294.1 GCA_903888655.1 uncultured Bacteroidota bacterium
AACAAATCCAATAATGGAGAGTCCAAGTCCAACAAAGCTTCCGTTAAAGTCAGATAAGTCGGCATATTTTGTTCCTCCAAAGGCAAACCTGTATTTGGCTTGCGTTGTAAGATAAAAATCAGGATGGTGTTTTTCAGAATAAAGACAATAAGATGCCTCGAAACCTGGCTCGACAATGTAGAGATAATTCGAAGCAATCTTTCTTGGAACATAAATTTTTCCGTACCTTCCATTTTTCTCTACTTTATCATCATTATCGCCAAGCACTGAAATGGCAATCCCATTATTTAGCGTTGCTCCTATTCTAAATTTCTCAGTTTGAATAAAATCATATTGATTCAGCCAACCAATTTCGTAATAATTAATTATGGGAGTTCCCATATCAAAATTATAGGTATTATTGATGATTTTTTGAGCACCCGAAAAATCTAAACCCGTCCCCCAACGATGCGTTGGATAGTACTTCATATCAATACTTCCTCCAAAAAATATTTTAGTAAGTAATGGCGTGGTGCAACCCGAAACAGCAAAAGACATTTCGTGTTTTATATTGGAAATACTGCTCTCTTGAGCATTAACAGAACATAAAGAGAAGCAAAAAAAGGAAATGCCTACAAAAAGATGTTTCATAAAATACTATTATAAATTAAAATCGTTCAACTTAAACATTGTTTACTCTAACTTCAAATTCCCTGCCAATTCATTAAGTAATATTTCGGATAGTTTGGCTTGGTATTGTGCTTCGGTATAGCGCACTCGAGCATTAATGTAATTAAGTTGTGCCGTTCTAAACTCAAGAGTAGTAATGGTGCCAATTCTAAACTTTTCAAACGTGATATCCATGTTTTGTTTGGCTATGGCTTCGTTGCTTTTTTCTAGTTTGGTTAGTTCTAGGTTGGTGCTATATGCTTGGTAGGCAGTATTCAATTGGCTTTCCAAGGTTTTGTTTTGTTGTTCTATGGCTAGGGCAGCATTATCTATTTGAAGTTTGGCAATCTTCTCGTTTCGGTTTTGATAAAATCCATTAAAGATATTGAACGAAGCATTAAATCCATAATTAATCCCTGCAGATTGCGATTGGGTAGTAAATCCAAGCATGGAGTGCGTTTCCGTCAAACCATATCCCGAGTTGAGCGTAACGGTGGGATAGCGTCCTGCTTTTATTTGCTTCAATTGTAGCTCTGATACTCTTTTGTTAATCAGTTGCGCTTCGAGTTGTGGATTTTGTTTTTTGGCTGTTTCCATCAAATCGGTCAGCTTCAATTGGTCATTTACGGGTATAGCCGTTTCCACCGTAAAATCCATAGTAGTATCTCGAGCCAAGATTTGATTCAATACTATTTTGGTAGTAGCATAGGTTTCTTTGAGCTTCAATTGGTTGGTTTTATCCGTATTCAAATCTACTTGTGCATTCAACACCTCGAGTTTGGAAGCTTTCCCAATAGAAAATCTATTTTGTGCTAAGGTCAATCGTTGGTTGGAAATCACCAAGGTGGTATCCATAGCCATCAACTGCTGTTGCAACTGTACCAAATTAAAATAGGTAGTAGTAACATCGCCTACTTTGGTAATAATGGTTTGTTTCAACTGTACTTCTCCTAGTTTTTCTAATTCTTTGAATTGCTTGAGCGAAGCAAACATTTTGAAACCATCAAAAACCGTCCATCCTAAAGCAACACCATAGCTCAAACTACTGCTTTTGGCATTATTGAGGGAAGAAGTAGTTCCATCCGAGCGGGTTTGCGAAACGTTTTGCAAGCCGTTAGTATCCGTAATGGAAGCACCAACATTTGGAAGCATTCCAGCATTACCCGGAGCTACATTAGCTTGATTAATCTTTACCACATTGGAAGCAATCTTTATTTCATAATTGTTTTGCAGCGCAATTTTCACGGCATCTTCCAGTTTTAAAACCTCCTGTGCTTGCATAGGTACTGCAAAGAGCAGTACGAGTAGGGTTTTATATAAATAGTGTACCTTCATGGAGAGTATTATTTTTCTAATGCTTCTATATTATCAAATTCGGGATGGTGTTTTCGTGCCTTAGACCACATCAAATAAATAGAAGGAATTACAAACAGGGTTAATAATAAGGAAAAGATAGTTCCGCCAACGATAACTACTCCCATCCCTATTCTACTAGTAGCAGCAGCACCCAGCGATAAAGCAATAGGTAATGCGCCTAAGGAAATAGCCAAACTAGTCATCAATATAGGACGAAGTCGTGCTTCGGAAGCTTCTACTATGGCATCGTATTTTGATTTTCCTTGTTCTCGTAATTGGTTGGCAAATTCAACTATCAAGATACCATTCTTAGTTACTAATCCAATCAGCATCACCGTACCAATCTGACTAAAGATATTCCAAGTTTGACCAAACAACCATAGCGAAAATAACGCTCCTGCTACTGCCATAGGAACCGTAAGGATAATAATAAACGGGTCGATAAAACTTTCAAACTGCGCAGCGAGAATCAAGAAAATCAGTAGCAAAGCCAATCCAAAAGCAAAGGATGTATTAGAACTACTCTCTACAAAATCTCGAGATTCACCACCCAAATCGGTAGTAAACGAACTATCTAATACTTTTGCTTTGATTCTATTCATAGCATCGATACCATCGCCTATACTCTTACCGGGAGCTAAACCTGCCAATATGGTCGCCGACATGTTTCTGTTATTGTGAAACAACTGCGGAGGATTGCTTTTTTCTTCCAATTTCACCACATTATCCATTTGAATCAACTGCCCTGCATTATTTCTAACAAACATAGAAGTCAAGTCCAAGGGTTTTGCTCTATATTTATCATCAAACTGCCCAATGACTTGGTATTGTCTTCCACTTTTTAAGAAATAACCAAATCGTTGCCCACTAAACGACAATTGTAACGTCTGTGCAATATCCAAAACCGAAACACCAAGACTCTTGGCTTTTTCTCTATCAATTGTAATATTGATTTCGGGTTTATTAAACTTCAAATTCACATCTGTAACCGAGAAGGTTGGGTCTTTAGAAACCTCGTCCATAAACTGTGGCACCTTTTCACGAAGTTTTTCAAAATTAGGCGCTTGAATGATGTATTGTATTGGCAATCCACCTCGTTTGTTTACGGCAATAGTGGGTTGTTCCAATACCGAGGTTTTTGCATCCGCATATTTCTTAGTCCATTTGGTCAATTTCTCTGCTAGTTCTTTTTGGGTACGTTTTCTTTTATCAGGATCTACCAATGCTATTCTAATTCTGCCGCTATTGGTAGCCGATGCATTAAATCCAGGGGCCGTGATGACCAAACTAACCTTCTTCTCCGGTATGGAATCATCTATCAATTGCGATAACTCTTGCATGAATTTATCGGTGTATTCATAAGAGGAACCTTCGGCAGTGGTGGTAGTAAGTACCAACGCACTTCTATCATCATAAGGTGCCGTTTCTTTTGGAAGTATATTGAAAAACAAATAAATCAATCCAAAGCAAGCTATAAGTATTGGGAAACTCAACCATTTTCTTTTGATAAAACTTTTTAAAGAATTGGCATAACCACTATTGAGTTTTTCAAATAATGGCTCGGTTAGGTTATAAAACTTGGTTTTCTTTTGTACACCACCTTTCATCAAATAGGCATTCAACATAGGGGTTAGCGTCAATGACACAAAAGCTGAAACCAATACCGCAGCACCAATAACCACTCCAAACTCTCGGAACAACCTTCCCACAAATCCTTCCAAGAAAATAACTGGAAGAAACACAGCAGCAAGCGTAATGGAAATAGAAATCACCGCAAAGAATATCTCATTAGAACCTTTGATTGCCGCTTCGATGGGCGTCATTCCTTCTTCTACTTTTTTGAAAATGTTTTCGGTAACTACAATTCCATCATCTACTACCAATCCTGTAGCAAGTACAATAGCAAGCAAAGTCAAGACATTAATTGAAAATCCAAACATCCACATGATGAAGAAGGTAGCTATCAAGGAAACAGGTATATCAATCAGTGGTCGGAATGCAATTGCCCAATCTCTAAAAAACAAATAGATAATCAAGATTACCAATAATATAGATATCCCTAACGTTTCCACTACTTCCTCCACCGATTTTTTTACAAAAATGGTATTATCGATAGCAATGTTAAGCTTGATATCTTTGGGTAATTCTTTTTTTAATACATCAAATTTTTTGTAAAAACCTTTAGAAATATCCAAATAATTAGCTCCCGGAAGCGGTACCACAGCAACTCCAACCAATGGTGCTCCCGATTGTGCCATTTTGGTTTCGATAACTTCTGGTCCTAATTCAGCTCTACCGATATCGCTAAGTTTTATAATTTTTGTACCATCATTTTTAATGATGATGTTATTAAATTCTTCTGCTTTAGAAAGGTTTCCAATAGTTCTAACCGTAAGCTCTGTATTATTTCCCGTTAATTTTCCAGATGGTAGTTCAATATTTTGATTGGTTAATGCATCTTTCACATCCGAAACAGTGCAACCATAAGAAGTTAGTTTCTCAGGATCTAACCACAATCGCATAGCATACCGCTTTTGTCCCCAAATCTGAACACCACTTACTCCCGGAATAGTTTCTAATCGTGGACCTATAGTATTTTCGGCAAAATCACTCAATTCTAATTGACTTCGAGTATCACTTTGAATGGTCATGGAAATGATAGCATCGGCATTAGCATCCGCTTTGGAAACTACCGGTGGTGCATCAATATCTTTAGGAAGTGTTTTGGCAACCAAAGCTACTTTATCTCGAACATCGTTTGCAGCAGTTTCTAAATCTTTGTTCAAATTGAATTCTACTGTAATGGTACTAGTCCCTTGAACACTAGAGGATGTAATATTTTTTATTCCATCAATAGAGTTAATTGCTTTTTCAATAGGTTCCGTAATTTGCGATTCAATAATATCGGAATTAGCTCCAGAATAATCGGTTCGGATGGATATTTGAGCAGGATCTATAGAAGGAAACTCTCTAACTCCAAGAAATTTATATCCTAAAAGACCAAACAAAATGATGGTTAAATTCAGTACAATGGTTAATACTGGTCGTTTGATACTTAGAGTAGATAAACTCATTTGGATAATTGATTTTAGATTTTTGAACTTGGAGTTTGTTATTTGTCTATTATAATTTTTATTTTTTATTGATAATTTTTATTGGTGCTTCCTTTTTTAAGGACATCACTCCCGTTGTGATTAACGAATCTCCAACTTGTAACCCTGTTAGCACTAATACATCAGTATCGGTTCGGGCGGTGGTGCTTACTTTTACTTCTTTAGCATGACCATTATGTGCTACAAATACTTTTTTTCCATTTTGAATAGGAACTATTGCCTGTGAAGGCACAATAATAGCATCTTTGATAGTACTCAAAGGTAAATCTACCGTAGCAAAAGTACCCGGTAATAACTTTCCATTAGAATTATCTGCAAGAGCTCTAACTTGTAGCGTACGAGTATTGATATCAACTCCAGGCTCTATAGCATATACTTTGGCTTCAAATTTCTCTGTTGAATTAGTTGGAGAAAAATTTATGATAGCATTGTTTTTAATCTC
This sequence comes from uncultured Bacteroidota bacterium, assembly GCA_903888655.1. Classification (GTDB taxonomy): domain Bacteria; phylum Bacteroidota; class Bacteroidia; order Flavobacteriales; family Flavobacteriaceae; genus Flavobacterium. The sequence continues at coordinate 5,560 of CAISUR010000294.1, forward strand.
TGTTGCATATTTTTCAGGGATCGAAAACGTTACTTTTAGTTTTCCTGTGTTTACCAGATTGGCAATCAAAACCGTTGGAGTAACATAAGTTCCCGGAGATATTTTACGTAAACCAATTTTACCCGAAAAAGGAGCTTTTACATTGGTTTTACCTATTTGCGCACTTATTAATTGGGTTTGTGCTTTTGCCGAACGATAATCGGCGCTAGCAATATCATATTCCTCCTGACTAATGGCTTCTTTTTGCAACAATAGTTTGGCTCTTCGTTCGTTTTCGGACGCAAGGGTTTCTTTAGTTTTTGCTTGCGCTAATTGCGCTCTTAATTCCACATCATTTATTTTCAAAAGCACTTGCCCTTTACTAACACTACTGCCTTCTTGAAAATGGATACTTTCTACAATTCCAGAAACCTCACTTCTAATCTCTACTTGCTCATTGGCTTCTATCGAACCCGATAACGATAGATTATCCTTAAACGTTTTGCCTTCTACAACCATCACATTTACTGCAATCGCTTCTTTTTTATTTCCTTTCTCTTTTCCTTTTTCGGTTTGACTTTTGTTTTTGGAGATTCTATTGTAAATTAGACCGCCTAATACTAGAATAAGAACGGCGATAATGATATTTTTTAATTTCATCAGAGGATTGCTAAGTATTTTTTTTCAAGATTTTAAACCATAGCAACAAAAATAACTTTTATGAACTAAAGTGTATCTAATATTGATTTTTATTTAACTTTTGTTATCTACAATTTAATAAATCTAGCTGATGTAATTCCAAATATTTTTTTTCTTGCTCATTTCGATAAAGATTTCTCTCATTTTATGATGTTCTGGTTTTTCCATCACGGGGTCTTCTTTAAGTAATTTTATCGCATGTTCACGAGCCAGCATTAAAATGTCTCTATCCTTAACCAAATCGGCAATTTGAAGATTCAATATACCACTTTGTTGGGTTCCTAATATATCTCCGGGACCACGAAGTTTCAAATCAACTTCGGCAATTTCAAATCCATCATTGGTGCTACACATGGTTTCCAATCGAGTTTTACTGTCATTACTCAATTTAAATCCCGTCATTAAAATACAATAACTTTGCTCGGCACCACGACCCACGCGACCTCGCAATTGGTGCAACTGTGACAAACCAAAACGTTCGGCACTTTCAATAACCATCACACTGGCATTAGGAACATTTACGCCCACTTCAATTACGGTTGTTGCCACCATAATATTGGTTTTACCAGCCACAAAACGTTGCATTTCGGCTTCTTTTTCAGCAGGTTTCATTTGACCATGAACCATAGAAATAGAATACTGCGGCAATGGAAAATCCCTTGAGATACTTTCATAACCATCCATTAAATCTTTGTAATCTTGTGTAGCGCTTTCATTGATTAAAGGATACACCATATAGATTTGTCGTCCTTTGGCAATTTCGTCTTTTAAAAACTTCCACACTTTTAGTCGATTCGAATCAAATCGATGCACGGTTTGAATAGCCTTTCTTCCGGGTGGTAACTCATCAATTACTGATATGTCTAAATCACCATACAAACTCATGGCTAATGTTCTAGGAATAGGCGTTGCTGTCATCACCAAAACGTGAGGAGGAATATCGTTTTTCTTCCATAATTTACTGCGTTGTTCCACTCCAAATCGATGTTGTTCATCAATAACCGCCAAGCCTAAATTTTGAAATTGCACTTTATCTTCCAATAAGGCATGAGTGCCAATAATAATATCTAACGAACCATTTTCTAATGCTTCATGAATGATTTTTCGTTCCGAGGCTTTGGTGGAACCTGTTAGGATTTTAATACTAATTTTTAAATCTTTAGCAAGTTCTGTTAATCCTATATAATGTTGGTTGGCAAGTATTTCGGTTGGTGCCATTAAGCAACTTTGAAATCCGTTGTCTTTAGCCAAAAGCATACACATTAATGCCACAATAGTTTTTCCTGAGCCTACATCTCCTTGTAACAACCGATTCATTTGAGCATTACTTCCCATATCGTTTCTTATTTCTTTAATCACTCTTTTCTGCGCATTTGTCAATTCAAACGGGAGATGATGGTTATAGAAATCAGTGAAATTTGCGCCTACTTTATCAAAAGGATGTCCTTGTATTTTATGCTTCCGAATAAGATTCTTGGTAATTAATTGCAATTGAATAAAGAATAATTCTTCAAACTTCAATCGGAATTGTGCTTTCGCCAAAAGGTCTTGACTTTTGGGAAAATGAATATTAAACATGGCTTCATTTTTGGGAATCAGTTTTAATTGCTCCAAAATATAATGAGGTAACGTTTCAATAAATTGTCCATTAAGTTCCAGAAACAATTGTTGCATGGCTTTATTAACAACTCTATTCGTTACGCCGCGTTGCATAAGTTTTTCTGTACTTGGATAAACGGGTTGCATGGCACTTCTTAAACTCGCTTTGTGTTCTTCTAGCAATTCCATTTCGGGATGTGCCATGGAGAATTGCCCTTTAAAATCGGTTACTTTACCAAAGATAACATACACTTCATTGAGTTTTAAACGCTCTCGAATCCATTTGACACCTTGAAACCAAGTAAGTTCCATTTGTCCCGTTTCATCAGTAAAAGAGGCTACTAGTCTTTTTTGATTTTTCCCAAATTCAACGGTTTTAATATGGATTATTTTTCCAATCACTTGAACTTCTGAAGCCGTATTTTGTAGTTGATTAATCTTAAAATAACGCGTTCTGTCGATATAACGATTGGGGAATAAATTCATCAAATCTCCATACTTGTGAATAGAAAGTTCCTTGCGAAGTAATTCACCGCGCGACGGGCCAATACCTTTTAAGTATTCTATAGGAGTTTGTAATAAATTATTTGACATGGTATTTATTAGAAAATAGGTACTAATGTATGTCTGCTCTTTTCTCTTTTATCTATTATCTTTTCTCTTTTCTCTATTATCTTTTCTCTATTATCTTTTCTCTATCAAAGCGAAGATAGGTTTTAATTACTAAATTTAAAAATGCAGTACTTGGTTACATTGTAAGAATAATTAGCCACCAAAAGGATTCGACCATTTTGGATCGGTATAGAGAGATGTTCCCGATAATGTTTTTAGAAAAGCAATAACTGAATTTTTCTCTTGTATGCTTAAATTTAGTTTTTGACCAAATCCATTAGGCGTTAATCTAGGATCAAGGTTGGTGTTTCCTATGGTCAAATTCATCACAGAATAATGATCGATAACCGCTTGAAGATTAGGAATATTACCCGTGTGCATAAAAGGCCCATTGGAACTTCCGTCAGGTTTCACTAAATCCCTCAAAGAAGGAGCTCTTGTAACCGTAATATCAATGGAAGAGCTGCCGATAACGCCCACAATACCATTATTTTTACTATTGGGATCAATGTCAAATTCGGGAGCATTATGACAACTCGCACAGCCAAATCCACCACTAATTCTGGTTCCTGTGGCATCAAAAACTGGAGCCGTCATAAAAATAGTTTTTCCTTTATTCTCATCAGTGGTAAAATTGCTAAAACCTACAACATCACTGGTGGCTTGTGCTCGTCCGACATCATATTTAGAATCGAACGATTGAATACTCCTTACAAATTGTGCTAACGCTAATTGAATTTTTTCTTCTGTAATTTCTGTACTACCATATACAAACTGAAACAATTCTTTGTAATAGTTAATAGCACTTAATTTATTTACTAAGTCAGAAAATGACGGATCGCCATTTAAACCACTATAACCCATTTCGGTGTGGTTTCTAATAGGTTGTGTCGATTGAAGTTCTAAAGTTGCGGCTCGCTCATCCCAAAAAAAATGGTGTTCATTGCTAAAACGCGTATTAACTAATCGCATGGTATGACGCGCCGTGGTACCGTAAATGCCGATACTGGCTAGATCGGTGTCTCCAAAAGCGTTTGCTTGTTTGTGACAACTGGCACAAGAAATTGTATTGTTGGACGATAAATTCTTATCATAGAATAAAACTCTTCCCAAGGTTGCGCCTTTATCGGTAATTGGGTTTCCAGCGGTATTATCTTTTGTAATATAAGAAGGAATGGTTTGATTGGCATAATTGGCTAAATTATTCAAATCAATTTTAGTTCCAAAAGTGGCCACGACATTGGGATAGGTAGCCACCGATTGGTAATCATCTTCCGATTTGCTACAAGAACACAACAACACTATCGTTAGTAGTGCAAAAAATGGCTTTATTTGCTTCATAAACATTTGCTCGTTGATGGATTTAGATAACAAATATAGGAGATTTTATATTCTCTACATGCAATCTACGCTAAAAGCGGTGTATAATTACGGTTAGTAAAAAATACTGTGCAATGCTTCTTGTTCTATTAGTTGGAATGATCACGCTAGTACCCAAATGCCTTTGTGTGGTAGGTGATAATAAACCAAAGATTTAAAGGAATTCTAAAAACATAAAAATAATTTGCGAATTTGCAGTAGCTATTTTTAGAATTTGAACGTTAAATACATTTTAAGGCATGGTTTTACTACTATTTGAGCCTAATAAAACGCTACTTCAAGAAAATGCTTTTCTATTCAGAAATTCAGTATCCAACCCCAAAAGAGTGCTTTTCTGCTTAGAAATTCAGTATCCAACCCCAAAAGAGTGCTTTTCTGTCTAGAAATTCAGTATCCAAACCCAAAAGAGTCCTTTTCTGTTCAGAAATTCAGTATCCAACCCCAAAAGAGTGCTTTTGGGATTGGATACTGAATTTTTTACAATCTTTTTTTAAAACCTAGATATTGAGTACAACTTTTTATTAATTTTATGTTTTAATTTTA
>CAISUR010000295.1 GCA_903888655.1 uncultured Bacteroidota bacterium
AAATCTCCCTCTCGCTACGATTTAACCCCTTAATATTCAGTTATTAAGGGGTTTTTTATTGGAAGTCACTCTTATTTGTGTTTTTTGGAGTAAGGAATTGGAGTAAGGAAATTATTTTAACTTTCATAAATTTTAAAAAAATTAAGCCATAAAAAAATCCCCGTTAGGGGATTTTATACTGAATATATTAACCAAAAATTTTAATGTTTAACATCCCTTTCTGAATAGCATTTAAAATAGTAGGGTCTAAATAATGTTCTTGTAAAACTTTATCGGTTGAATGTGACGTTAGCCTACCAGTTTCTTTACCCATAACTTGATTAACCCAACTTATATAAGTTTTACGGAGGTGTTTAAGTGAAATGTCTTTTTCTATCATCGCCTTCTTTTTATAAAAACTAAATGATTTACTAAGAACACCCATAATAGTAGTTGTACTTTCTGTTCTCTTGGGGCATAGTATAAATTCATTCCTCCCTTTTTTCTTTTCAAATCCAAGTTCGTTTAATAAATTCAATAAGTCCGTATTTATTGGAATATATTTATAAAAATCTCCTTTTATATTAATATTTCTCTCTACTTTTTTGTTGCTAATCATTAAGAATTGGGTGTCCCCGGAATAATAAATGTCACACCACTTCAAATCTACTACCTCTTCTCTTCTTGCACCTGTTAGCAGAAACAATTTAAACCCATCTTTAAGATAATCTCGGTACATATTTTTCACTTCTCCTTTACCACCTAATTGACACAAAGGATTCTCTTCATCAATCGCTACAAGAATTTTATCAAACTCATCTTTCGTAATGGTTTCTATTTTACTTTGCTGAACTGATTTAGATTGATATACAGAAAATGGATTTTTAATGTCAATTCTTTCTATTTCAATTAAAAAATTAAAAAATCCTTTCAATGCTATCATACATTTATTAAACGTTCGAGGAGCGTAATGATTATACATTGCTTCGTAAAATTTAGAGACATCTTTTATAGATACTTCTCTTGGTCTCATTGTCTCAAAATTATGATTTTGTTTAAGTATATTACAAAACAACTTTATAAATCGTAATGTTTCTTTTCTATGTTCTTCTGAGACTTTTTTTTCAAGATGTTTAAACTCGTAGTTGCCACTCAGGTATTGATTGTATTTAAGAATCGCTCCGATTAAAGTATATTCATTGCTGTCAACATCCACAACTAAATCTCTGTAGTCGTTAGACTTCAACTCTTTTATATAATCTATCGTTTCTTTAACAGCGTCTTCATAATTTTTAGAGATTAAAGATTTTATTTTTGTAGCATTTTTTGTACCAGGAATATGGATAACCGCCCTATAAAGTAAATCATTACTATGAGTACATTTTGGGTTGTATCTTTTACATTTATTACAATAGATTTTCAACCCCTTTAAATGTTTCTTTGGTAGTGTTATTCTTTTCATAATTTCAAAAGCTCTTCAAGTAATTTTTTATCGTTAACACTTTTGGTTTTCACCATATTTATTGGATTGTAAACAGCTTGTTCACCCAATTGTATCAATACTAAATTATAAACAGCTTCACTTGGGGTTATTGCTTTGAACATCTCTTTCCATCTAACTGGATAGTTTCTTCTTAAATTAATAGCTAAAGGTTTTTGTATCTCACTCACAACTTCTATCTCATAAACATAACTTGTTTTTGAAAATTTGTTAATACAGATGTTTTTAGATTTTAACCATTTTTTTACTGATGGTAATGACGTAAACTTTAATATATCCCCTACCTCACTTAATGTTAGTAACCCTTGAGTGTTATTAGTTCTGCTCATAATAAATAAATTTAGAATGAACCTTTTACGATAGGTGCTAAACGGGTGTTTTATGAGTATGTCCTCTCACCAAGTTGAATAGATGTACGAATACAATTCTAACAAAACTTGTTAATTCTTTACGAGAATAAAGAATTAAAATAGAACGTATTTAATGTTCTATTTCGAGGACAAAAGTAATATGTATTTTTTATACTAGCAAATACATATCGTATTATTTTTTAAAAAATTTATTTTGAAGTAGTAATAAAATTTTTTCTGTAGCTATTACTTTAGCTCTTTCATCATTTTTACCTTCGGGAAATTCATCTCTTCTACCAACAAAAACTGACATCCTATTTTTGTTACCTTGTTCATCAATGATTTGGTAACTTCCTTTAATAACAATGTAATTCTTCCCTTTTG
>CAISUR010000296.1 GCA_903888655.1 uncultured Bacteroidota bacterium
ATTACCTCAACAGAAGCATTAAAACTTCCAGAAGTGCCAAAACATCTAATAATTATTGGTGGAGGTGTCATAGGAATTGAACTTGGTCAAGTATATTTACGATTAGGTGCCGACGTTTCCGTAGTAGAATTTATGGATCGAATTATTCCTGGCATGGATGCGGCTCTTTCAAAAGAGTTAACTAAAGTATTGAAAAAGCAAGGAATGAAATTCTATACTTCTCACAAAGTACAATCAGTAGAACGAAAAGGAGAAACAGTTATAGTTAAAGCAGAAAATGCTAAAGGAGAAATTATTAGTTTGGAAGGAGATTATTCGTTAGTATCTGTTGGTCGTCGTCCATATACTGATGGCTTGAATGCTGACAAAGCGGGAATAAAGTTAACCGAAAGAGGTCAGATTGAAGTAAATGACCATTTACAAACTAATATTTCAAATATTTATGCTATTGGTGATGTAGTTCGTGGTGCGATGTTAGCGCACAAAGCGGAAGAAGAAGGAGTAATGGTGGCGGAACTTTTAGCTGGACAAAAACCACATATTGATTATAATCTAATTCCCGGAGTAGTTTATACTTGGCCAGTAGTGGCTGCTGTAGGTAAAACTGAAGAGCAATTAAAATCTGAAAATGTTGCTTATAAGGTAGGTAGTTTTCCATTCAAAGCTTTAGGTAGAGCTCGAGCAAGTGGAGATATTGACGGATTTGTAAAAATACTCGCAGACGCTTCTTCTGATGAAGTTCTTGGTGTACACATGATTGGAGCACGCTGTGCAGATTTAATTGCTGAAGCAGTCACTGCAATGGAATTTAGAGCATCTGCAGAAGACATTTCAAGAATGAGTCATGCGCATCCAACTTTTGCTGAAGCGATTAAAGAAGCGGCTTTGGCAGCTACCGAAAATCGAGCATTGCACGTCTAATTACTCAAAAATATAACTATTAAAATTAAAAAGGATGAAAGATAATTTTCATCCTTTTTTTTTATTTATTTATTTATTCTCAATCCACAATCTAGCATTAACAAACGCTTCAATCCAAGGCGAAACTTCATCTTTTTTGTCTCTTGGATAATATGCCCAATTCCATGGAAAAGTCGAACGTTCAATGTGTGGCATCATTACTAGATGTCTTCCGGTTGTATCGCACATCATAGCGGTATTGAAATTAGACCCATTTGGATTGGCTGGATAGCTTTCGTAACCATATTTTGCTACAATATTATATCGACTTTCTTCATAAGGCAATTTGAATTTTCCTTCTCCATGCGAAACCCAAACGCCTAATGTTGTTCCAGCCAAAGTCGACAACATTACCGATTTGTTTTCTTGTACTATAACAGAAGTAAATATACTCTCATGTTTGTTTGAATCATTATGGTGCATTTTGCCATGAATTTCATGATCTGGATTGATCAATTCCAATTCCATAAACAATTGGCATCCATTACAAATTCCAACCGAAAGTGTATCTTCTCTTTTATAGAAATTCTGGAGTGCTGTTTTGGCTTTTTCATTATATAAAAACGCACCAGCCCAACCTTTGGCAGAACCGAGTACATCTGAATTCGAAAATCCACCAACTGCACCAATAAAATGTATATCTTCCAAAGTTTCACGTCCCGAAATCAAATCGGTCATGTGCACATCTTTCACATCAAATCCAGCTAAATACATTGCATTTGCCATTTCACGTTCCGAATTACTTCCTTTTTCACGAATGATGGCCGCTTTTGGTCGAGTTTTATTTTCGTCAATAAATGGTTTTAATCCTGTAAAATGACTTGGGAAAGTATAGTGTAAAGGTTGATTTGGAATATTTTCAAATCGTTCTTGAGCTTTGTTATTTTTGGTTTGTTTCTGATCGAGTAAATAAGAAGTTTTGAACCAACTATCTCTCAATTTTGAAACCTGAAATTTGAAATCTGAAACTTCTAAAACATCTGAATTTTGTACCGTTCCAATTTTAAATATTTCAACACCTTCAAATGCTTTTTCAAAAGATGCATCATTTTTTGCTTGAAGTACTATTCCAATATTCTCAGAAAATAATATTTTCACCAAATCTTTTTCACTAAATGAATCGAAAGAAATTTTTGCTCCTAAATTGACATCGGCAAAACACATTTCTAATAAAGTGGTTATTAATCCGCCACTTCCAATATCATGTCCGGCAACAATTTGACGGTCTTTAATTAAATTTTGAATTGTATAAAATGCATTTTTGAAAAAGTCAGCGTTTTTAACCGTAGGCGTTTCTGAACCAATTTTATTTAAAGTCTGAGCAAATGAACTACCGCCCAATTTAAAATCATCTTGCGATAAATTGATGTAATAAATTGAACCACCATCGCGATGCAAAACCGGTTCAACCACTTTAGTAATATTTGAACAATTTCCAGCCGCAGAAATAATAACCGTTCCAGGAGCAATCACCTCATCGTTTGGGTATTTCTGTTTCATTGAAAGTGAATCTTTTCCAGTTGGGATATTGATTCCCAATTCGATAGCGAAATCTGAACATGCTTGGACGGCTTCATACAATCGAGCATCTTCGCCTTCATTTTTACATGCCCACATCCAATTAGCTGATAAGGAAACACTTTTTAAATTGTCTTTTAATGGTGCAAAAACAATATTAGATAAAGCTTCTCCAATAGCATTTCTACTTCCCGCTTTTGGGTCAATCAACGCCGAAATTGGCGCATGCCCAATAGAAGTAGCAATTCCTTCTTTTCCGTTATAATCTAATGCCATTACGCCAACATTGTTAAGAGGCAGTTGTAATGGACCTACACATTGTTGTTTGGCCACTTTTCCGCCTACACATCGATCGACTTTATTGGTTAACCAATCTTTACACGCAACAGCTTCTAATTGTAGCAAATCTTCTAGATAACTTGGGATTTTTTCAATTGAATATTCTAAATCGTTATAATCTCTAACGATTGTGTTGTCAATCAAGATGGTTTTTGGAGAACTTCCAAACATATCTTCTAAGGCAAAATCCATCGGTTTAGCTCCCGTAGTTTTACTCTCAAAAGTAAATCGATGATCACCGGTAACATCACCCACTTGATACATAGGCGAACGTTCTCTGTCGGCAATTCGTTGTAAAATAGCAATGTCTTTTTGACCAATTACTAATCCCATGCGTTCTTGACTTTCATTACCGATAATTTCTTTAGCAGAAAGCGTAGGGTCACCAACAGGCAATTTATCTAAATCGATCATTCCACCAGTTGCTTCTACCAATTCAGATAAACAATTTAGATGACCACCAGCTCCATGATCATGTATAGAGACAATTGGATTTTCATCACTTTCAACTAAACCACGAATGGCATTAGCCGCTCGTTTTTGCATTTCGGGATTGGAACGTTGAATGGCATTTAATTCGATTCCAGAACCTAAAGCACCTGTATCTGCCGAAGAAACTGCAGCACCACCCATTCCAATTCGATAGTTCTCACCACCTAATATCACTACTTTATCACCCGTTTTAGGTTCGTGTTTTTGCGCTTGCGATGCTTTTCCATATCCAATCCCGCCCGCTTGCATGATGACTTTATCGTAACCAAGTTTTCTGTTTCCCTCTTTGTGTTCAAACGTTAACACCGAACCTGTAATCAAAGGTTGTCCAAATTTATTTCCAAAATCTGATGCACCATTAGATGCTTTTATTAAGATATCAATTGGAGTTTGATACAGCCATTTACGTTCTTCAAATCCTAATTTGTTTTTTTGTAATCGCGAGTAGGAAGTCATATAAACCGCGGTACCTGCCAAAGGCAATGAGCCTTGTCCGCCAGCTAATCGATCACGAATTTCTCCTCCCGAACCAGTTGCTGCGCCATTAAAGGGTTCGACGGTTGTTGGAAAATTATGAGTTTCAGCTTTTAATGAAATAACAGATTCAAATTGTTTTTTGGTGTAAAAATCGGGTTTATCGGCACTTTTTGGTGCAAATTGTTCCACTGTCGGCCCTTTAATAAAAGCTACATTATCTTTATAAGCCGAAACAATATCATTTGGATTTTCAGCAGCAGTTTTCTTAATTAGTTTGAACAAAGAATTGGGTTGTTCTTTACCATCAATCACAAAAGTTCCATTGAAAATTTTATGACGGCAGTGTTCAGAATTTACTTGAGAAAATCCAAAGACTTCAGAATCGGTTAGTTTTCTGTCCAGTTTTTTGGATAAGTTTTCCAAGTAATCTACTTCTTCTTGACTTAAAGATAAACCTTCTTGGTTATTGTAGGCTGCAATATCATCAATATAAAGAATCGCTTCCGGTTGAATATTTATGGTGAAAATGTTTTGATTTAATTCTGGATATTTTTGAGAAATCATCGGGTCAAAATCGGAAAATGATTCCGAAACATTGTGAAATTCTTCAATTCTTATGATGTCTTCAATACCCATGTTTTGCGTAATTTCGACGGCATTGGTGCTCCACGGAGTAACCATTGCGGCACGTGGACCAACAAAAAAATCCGCAAGAACGGATTTATCTATTTTAAGAGTATTGCCAAAAAGCCAATTTAATTTTGAGATGGTTGCTGCCGATAACTCTTTATGCGTTTGAACAGCAAATACAGTAGTCGTTTCGTTTCCGAAAAAGTGAATCATTGTGTTGTGTTGTTGTCGCTGTGGGCAAGTCGCGACTTGACCGTACGTTGTTGTAGTTGCAAATTTAGTTTAAAAAAGACAAGTAGCAAAATGACATTTGAATAGTTTTTAACTTGTTTTCGACAAAATAAATTACTAATAACCTATATAATCTGTGATTTCTAAACCATATCCAATCATTCCTACCCGTTTTGTTTGTCGAGTGTTTGTGATGAGTTTTATTTTTGATATATCTAAATCGTGCAATATTTGTGCTCCAATACCAAAATCCTTTGCATCCATTTTAATTTGAGGTGCATTTTGTATTCCTTGTTCTTGCAAAACTTTTAATTCTTTCAAGCGATTTAATAAATCTAATGATTCGATTTCTTGATTAATAAAAAGCACAGCTCCTTTGCCATTTTCATTGATTAATCGGAACATGTCATCCAATTTTTTATCAGCATTGTTGGTTAGTGTTCCAAGAATGTCATTGTTGATTTGGGTCGAATTGATTCTCGTGAGTATTGATTCTCCATTGCTCCAACTTCCTTTTGTTAACGCGAGGTGTACTTGTTTATTTGTAGTTTGTAAATAAGCACGCAATCTAAAATCGCCAAAACGTGTTTGTATTTCAAAATCTTCTTTTTTTACAATCAAACTGTCGTGTTGCATGCGATAGGCAACTAATGCTTCAATAGATACTAATTTCAAATCAAATTTTTTGGCTACTTCCACTAATTGAGGCAAACGAGCCATCGTTCCATCATCGTTCATAATTTCGACAATAACTCCAGCCGATTTGAATCCTGCAAGTCTTGCAAAGTCAATTGCTGCTTCGGTATGACCAGTTCTTCTTAAAACGCCGCCTTGTTTGGCAATTAATGGAAAAATGTGTCCTGGGCGACCCAACTCGTGAGGTTTAGTATTTGGATCTACCAATGCTTGAATTGTTTTTGCTCTATCAGATGCCGAAATTCCCGTTGTGACTCCATTTCCTCGTAAATCTACCGATACCGTAAATGCGGTTTGCATGACATCAGTATTATTATGAACCATCGTATTTAATTCTAGTTCTTTGCAACGACTTTCTGTGAGAGGCACACATATTAATCCCCGACCGTGTGTAGCCATAAAATTGATCATTTCGGGAGTTACTTTTTCGGCTGCAGCTAAAAAATCACCTTCATTTTCACGGTCCTCATCATCAACTACTATTATTATTTTTCCCTGACGGATATCTTCTATAGCTTCTTCAATAGTGTTTAGTTGAATGGTATTTGACATAGTATCTTAAGATAGATTAGTTATTAGTTATTTTTTTTAGGGCCGCTTTATTGAAAAAATAAAGTAAGAAATAAAATGGGAATGCTACTAAAAGCGTTATCATAATTCCAGGTTCAATAATTTTATTCGTTTTAGAGGCTATATTTTCTATAATTTGTTGCGATTTTAAAATAAAATATAAAAA
>CAISUR010000297.1 GCA_903888655.1 uncultured Bacteroidota bacterium
CCGTGATTTTTTCTCCTTCTTTCAAGCAAATATAGGCTTTCTTATAAACTGAACGTTTTCCAATAAATTTTCCTACTCGTCTTGTCTTCGTTGGTAAATTACATGTATTGACATCAAGAACAATTACATTAAAAATTTTCTGAATAATGAATTTTATTTCTGTTTTTGTTAATGATTTATTTACAATAAAGGTATATTGACGATTTCCATGAAGATTCATTGATTTTTCTGTTATTAATGGATATTTTATCGCATCTAATAACTCAATCAAGTTCTTTGTATTGTTTTCCATATGTTGAATTAATCAAATCTAAAGATAATGGAGATAAGATGATATGATTTGCTTCTAGTAATTGTTCCAAATTCACGCAAGAAGCAGTTGTTACTTGAATATTTTTTAAATTTTTTGAAGATAACCAAAAGAATTTGTTTGGTTTTGCCAGGATAAATAAAATTTTTGAAGTTGGATTAAGATTATTGTTTGTAAGGAGTTCTAAAACTTTTTTGGTTTTGATTACATTAAAATCAATAAATTTTTGTTCTTCAGTTAAAATAAATTGTTTTTTCTTTAAATAGAAAGCAGATAAAATAGCTAAACGTCTTTCTTTTTTGTTGACTTTTTTGAATACAATTCTAGGTTTGGGTCCAAAAATAACTCCACCTCCTACCCATAAAGGAGAACGAATTGATCCTGCTCTTGCTCGTCCGGTACCTTTTTGACGCCAGGGTTTTCTTCCTCCTCCTCGTACTTCTGATTTTGTTTTTGTTGAAGCAGTATATTTTCTAGCATTTTTTAATTGACTAAGATATACACGATGAATTAAACCTATGGCTTTTTTTTTTCTTTGATCGTTTTCAAGAAAGATTTCTGTTTCCATAAATAATAATTTTTAATTTTTAACGGTAATATTTACTAAATTGCCTGATTTTCCAGGAATACAACCTTTGATAACTAAAAGGTTTTGGTTTATATCAATGTCGATTATTTCAAGTCCCGAAATCGTTCGTTTTTCGACTCCTGAATGACCCGACATACGTTTTCCTGGAAAAACTCTTCCTGGTGTTGTTCCTGATCCCAAAGAACCTTGAGCACGATGATGTTTTGATCCATGAGTCATTGCTCCACGATGAAAACCATGTCGTTTAATATTTCCTGTAAAACCTTTTCCAATTGTAAATCCAGTAATATTGACCTTTTGGCCAACTTCAAACATTTCCACACTAAATTTTTGTCCAAGAACATATTCACTTAGTTCATTACTTTTATATTCTTTTAAATAACGATATGGTGAAAGACTTGCTTTATTAAAGTGTCCTAATTCTGCTTTTGTTAAACTTTTTGAATTTGGTGAAACTTCAAAATATCCCAGTTGAATAGCGTTATACCCACAATTTTCCTTTGATTTAATTTGAGTAACATAACAAGGACCTCCTTTTATTATTGTTACTGGAATTACTTCTCCTTTTGGAGTAAAAACTTGGGTCATTCCAATTTTGTTTCCTAAAATACCTAAAGACACAATATACCTTCCATTTTGTTTTGTTTTTAACTACATTTTTAGTTTATAATAATTTTTAAAGACTGTCTATATCACAAAATATACTAAATAACGAAATGATAGAGCTAGTAAATAAAAATTCGTATTCAATATGAATTTTTTGATATAATAAATAATGTTGATCTTATTACGGAAAAAAGTATTATGGAGACAAATAAAACATATAAAAAAATTGTTGGAATTGATTTAGGAACAACAAATTCAGTTATTTCAGTATTAGAAGGTGCAACTCCAAAAGTAATTAGTAATGCCGAAGGAGGACGTACAACACCGTCTGTTGTTGCATACACGCCAAATGGGGAAGTTTTGGTTGGTCAATTGGCAAAACGACAATCTGTCGTAAATCCAGATAATACTTTTTACTCTGTAAAACGATTTATTGGATGTAAATATAATGAAATTCAAACGGAAATTAGTCGAATTTCCTATGGAGTCAAACAAGGTGAGAGTGGACAAATAAGAATTTCTTGTCCTGTCTTAAAAAAAGAATTTAGTCCTGAGGAAATTTCTGCTTCAATTTTGAAAAAATTGGTTAATGATGCAAGTAAATATTTAAAAGAAACAGTAACAGAAGCGATTATTACTGTTCCAGCTTATTTTAATGATTCTCAACGTTTAGCTACAAAAGATGCAGGTACAATTGCTGGTCTGGATGTTTTGCGTATTTTAAATGAACCTACAGCTGCAGCTTTAGCTTATGGTTTAGATAAAAAGAAAAATGAAGTTGTTTTAATCTTTGATTTAGGAGGAGGAACATTTGATGTTTCTGTCCTAGAAGTAGGAGATGAAGTTTTTGAAGTATTGTCTACTTCTGGAGATAC
>CAISUR010000298.1 GCA_903888655.1 uncultured Bacteroidota bacterium
AGCTAATTAATTTTACTAAAAAAGCAAGTAAATACTCCATTTGAGAAAAAATTATTCCAAATTCAGTATAGGTTGAGTAGACTAAACCCAAAGATAATGAAATAGTAAAAACAAAAAATGTAGCTAATACTGATAAGAAAATTACAGTTAGAAATTTAGAAGTAATAAATTCTTTTTTACTTAATCCATCGATTAGATTTTGCTTTAATGTGCCATAGCTATATTCATTTGCCATCATAGAAACAATGATAATTGCTAGAAAAAAACTAAAATAATCAGCTATGTAACTATTTAGATGCCAGATATAAGGGAAATTAAAAATTCCTTGTTGTGAAGCATCAATATGAAATGGACCAAAGTCAAATTTTATAATTGATAATAAAGTTAGCAAACTTAATAACCCAAAGTAGGTTATGATTAATATTTTGCTAGCTCTATTTTTCCAAATTTTTTGAAGTTCTATTGAAAGTAATCTTTTCATGATGTTTTGCGTATTAGCTTTATTTACTGGTTAATTGTAAAAATTGTTCTTCTAAACTATTTTTACGTTTTGTTAAATGATTCAAATAAATTTTGTGTTCGTATAAAAATTTATTTAAAACAGCTGGGTCAATATTTTCCTTTGAATAGACCAATACTTTTCCTTCTTCTTCAATTACTTTTTCAATAGAGGGATATAATTTTAATGTTTCTATTAATAGCGTATTGTCATCAGATTGAAGTTCAATATACCCATTATTAGATGACATACCTTCAACTGTGCCCGAATATAAAATTTCACCTTTTTGTAACACTAAAACATGTGAACATACTTTTTCTACTTCGTCTAATAGATGGGATGCCAGCAAAATAGTAGTTCCTTGACTGGCAATAAAACGAATAATATCTCTAATCTGATGAATCCCTTGCGGATCTAAACCATTGGTAGGTTCATCAAGAATCAATATTTCGGGGTCGTTTAATAGGGCAGAAGCAATCGCTAAACGCTGTTTCATTCCTAACGAAAAGGCACTAAATTTACTGTCTTTGCGATCCATTAAACCAACCACCTCTAGTTTTTCTTGCACTTTAGAGAATGAAATTCCTTTAATCTTACAGACCAATTCTAAATTTTCTTTCGCAGTCATGTAAGGATAAAAGTTTGGACGCTCAATTATGGCGCCAACTTTTTTTAATGCTTCATGAGTTTGGACTGTTCCTCCAAACCAACTATATTCTCCCGACGTTTTATTCACAACGTTCAATACTATTCCGAGTGTCGTTGATTTACCACTGCCGTTTGGACCAAGAATGCCATAAACATTGCCTTTTTTTATTTCTAATGAAACGTTTTTAACGGCCTCTAATTTGCCAAAGCGTTTGTTGAGATTTTTAATAGAAAGAATAGTTTCCACGTAATAAATGTTTGATTTAAAGATATGACGACAAAGGGTACTAATTGTTACGGAACTTAAATTTATTTATCGAAAAATGTGCCATTGGTCTACAATTTTATCGACTAACGTCACCAAGAATGTGGTTTAAAGAGTATTTTATCCATTTAACGATTTTACTATTATTAAATATATATTGTTGTTACTTTTGATGTATAATTTTAAAAAAATGAATGCGCAAAATATTTTTAATCCGGTTTTTAGACAAGATTACACTAATGGATATTCAGAAGGATTAAATCCATATTCCAAGAATACTGATAAGAGTAAAAGTGATGCTTATAATTTTGGTTTTAATTCAGGTAGAAAATCTTATGAAGAGATGAATGGTGCACTGGCCGGTGGGATTCCACATTTAATAGTTTCTGAAAAAGTTTTAGAAGAATTTCTTTTAGCAGGTTTACTAGGATTAAAAATTGACACCTATGGATATACTCAACATCAACTAAACGTTTTATCCAAATGGTATCAAAGTGGTATTGAAAAATATGATGTTAAAGAAGGATTATATCTAATTGAAATTTTGGAGGAAATGGATATTGAAATGGGAGAGTAGTTTCTAATAAAAATTGAAAAACCGTCAAAATTTTTATTTGACGGTTTTTTAATTTTAAGGAGTTTGAAAATTACTTTTTTTCAATTTGTCTTGCTGGCATTTCTTTTTGAAGTCTATTTTCAACCTTTTCTTTACGTTCCTCAACATTACCTTTCCACTTTTCAAATTGTTGTGGAGTTAGAATTTTTTTCATTTGATCATTCATTACATTTCTTTCAGATTCCATTTTAGATTTTATTTCTTTTCTTTGATCATCTGTTGGTTGTTTTCCACTATCTCTTAAGGCCTGTAATTCTTGTCTTTTTGCTTCTCTTTCTTTTACTTGTTGTGTTAAAAAACTCTTGATCTGTGCTGTTTGTTCATCATTTAATCCCAAATCAGTTTTCAGCTTTTGAGATTGCATTTCAGCTCTTTTAGATGGGTCAAAATTTGATTTCCCGTTTCCAGCTAATTTCCCCTCTTTTTCTTGTGCAAAAGTTGTCATTCCAACAACCAT
>CAISUR010000299.1 GCA_903888655.1 uncultured Bacteroidota bacterium
AAAATTCCTTTTTCACCAACATATAAAAATCATTTTCCAACAATCTATACCCTTGGTCGTAGACAAAATGATAGGTGTTTCCGGTATTAGTGATTAAAACATTGGTGAAATATTCAAAATCAAAACCTTTGCTCAAGAGTTTTCCGCGGGTTGTTTTTGATTTTCCGTCTATGTTAAGTTCTAATAATATGCGGTAATTTTTACGTAATTTATTATTTACGTTGCGCATATAATTAGTGCTGTCTTTGTTTATTTTATTGTTGTAGGCATTGCGACAAGCATCGCTACAGAACTTTTTGTCCTCACGACCTACAATTTTTTCGTTACATTCTAAACAGGTTTTTGACATATATACATCTTTTAAAATCAACCAAATATAATAAAATATTTCCATTTACAAACGCTTACAAATAGTTACAACCGAAAGTAAGTGCGTAACAACCGAATAAATTTTGGTAGTCGTCACAACTTTGCATCGTCGGAATGAAACAATAACAATTGCAAAAATCAATTTCAATGACAAAAACAATTTTAAAGTTCAAGATGACAAAACAATTATGTATAACACTAACATTTTAATTTTTTACACGCCATGAATGCATTAAGAAACAAAGTTCAATTAATTGGACACGTAGGTCAAGAGCCAGAAATCAAAACTCTAGAAGGAGGAAGAAAACTGGCAAACATCACTATCGCTACCAACGAGGTGTATTACAAAGAAAACGGAGACAAAGTTGAAAACACCGAATGGCACCGTGTGGTGGCTTGGGGGAAAACTGCCGAAATCATCGAGAAGTATGTAATAAAAGGGAAAGAAATTGCCGTTGAAGGAAAACTAACACATCGTAGTTATGACGATAAAAATGGCGATAAACGCTATATCACCGAAGTGGTAGCGAATGATGTTTTATTATTAGGGAAATAAGTGCTGAAGTTAGTAAACTACCTCGGGCAAAATCCGAGGTAGTAACTAAAAAAACAGCCATTGATTCACAGATTAAAAAGATTTTAGAACTCAAATAAATCATAGGATTTGGAACTACTAAAATTGAAAAGTATGGAGATGAAATTTTATCATTTTTAATGCTTTTTAATACTTGCTTCATTTGTTTTTAAAAAGCGATAAGAATTTTCTTGTCGCTTTTTTCTTTTTCATTTAACCTAAAAAATAAAAGTTTTTAACACGAAAACGTTTTCGAAGTTGATATAATTAGCATTAATAATTTTTTATAGTATCTTTAATTATAATTCTTAAAAGCATTATTCATATTTCCATGAATCTTCTCAAACAATTTGTTCTATTACTATTCTTTGGCTGCTTTTTTCAAAGTGGGTTTTCGCAAGTAGGAATTAATACCACTAGTCCTTTAAGCACCTTGGACATTAATGGAAATTTATCCATAAAAACAATTTCATTAACTGGAAGTAGTTCGGCTACTTTAATAAGTGATGGCGTTTATATTTCGGTAAATCCTCAAGCCACCAATCAAGAGTTTCAATTACCTAGTGCGGTAACTTATCCAGGAAGAGTTTATATCATTAGAAATATAAATAATTCTGTAACGGCAATGTTAACCTCAGCTGGAGGAATGTTATTTCCAAAAAATTCTACTTCAGGGTCCAATCAAATTTACATGTACGAAAACAATTCAAGAAGTGTGATTGTCGTTAGCGATGGTTTCAATTGGACTTACTTTAATTAATTTTGTGTTGAGTTAAATTGTTAGTTGAACCAGTTTTCTTGTGCTTTTTTTATCAAAATAGAATTGATAATAAAATTTCTCGGCACATATTTGCTTCGTTTCTATGCACAAAAACACTCGATCAGACGCTTCAACTAGTCTTATTAGGGTAGTTGTTTTTTTGAAGAAAATTTACAACACTTGATTCTTTAAAATATTTATATTTACCAAAAAACAAATTATGGTATTAAGTAGATTTTGGCTCGCTATTTTTATTTCGTCAATTGTTTATGTTGTTTTTACTTTTTTTATGGGAAACAGCTATACAACTGATTTTATATTAAATGGTCAAAAAGACGATCCTATTCTAATTTCAGAAAAATACCTCAACCAAGTACCTGCTTTCATAAAAGATAGCATCGGCAAAGCCCCCGATCAAAAGATGGTTGTCCATAAAGACACAACGTATATATATAAAAGTGGCACAGTAAAAATATATTGCGGAAAGCAAAAAGCAGACGGATTATTGCCTACTTGTAAAAGCACGTTATTAGACACTATTATTCCGTTAATTGCTTATTTAGCCTTCTTTTGCGGATTGATGCAATTGTTGATAGATTCCGGTGCTTCCGAGAAATTGGCTAAAAAATTAAGTCCTGTTTTTACTAAAATATTTCCTTCTGTTCCTAAAAATCATGAGTCGATTTCGTACATGACTTTGAATTTTGCTGCTAATTTTTTAGGATTAGATTCTGCCGCCACACCCTTCGGACTAAAAGCCATGGAAAGTTTACAGGAAATCAATCCCGATAAAGACAAAGCAAGCGATGCTCAAATTATGTTTTTGTGTTTGCACGCTGCTGGTTTAACATTAATCCCAACTTCTATCATTGGTTATAGAGCTGCTGAGCATGCTACCAATCCTGCCGATGTCATGTTGCCATGTATCATCACTTCTTTTATTGGAACAATTGCTGCGTTTTTGATTGTTGGAATTCGTCAAAAAATTAATTTTAAAAGTGCTTCTTTAGCAGTGGCATTAATTACCTTAATAGCAGCTATTGCCGGATTATTATTCTATATCAATCGTTTGGATATTATTGGAAAAAACTTTTTTACCTCTAATCTTTCGGGTTTGATGTTGATTTCAATTATTGTGTTTACACTAATTTTTTCGTTTATACACGAGAAAAAATTTGCCGAAAAAAACACTACTGTTTTTGATGCTTTTGTTTTGGGCGCTAATAACGGATTGCAAACAGGAGTAAAGATATTTCCTTATGTTTTGGGAATGATGGTCGCAATTTCGTTTTTTAGAAATAGTGGTTTGTTTGAAATTATTAGCAACGGAATTTCAAAAGTTTTCTCCTATGTTGGTGTTAGTTCAGACATCACGAATTCATTGCCTGTTGCCATGTTGCGCCCTTTTAGTTCGGGTGGTTCTAGAGGATTTATGATTGATGCCATGAAGACCTTCAGTCCTGATTCCTTTACGGGCAGATTGAGTTGCATTTTTCAATGTAGTGCCGAAACAACATTCTATGTGATTGCGGTTTATTTTGGTAGCATCAAGGTTAAAAACACTCGCTACACATTAGGAACGATGTTATTGGTAGATTTAGTTTGTGTTATTGCAGCAATATTTGTGGCGAGTTGGTTTTTTTAAATGAAGGAAAATTAAATGAATTGCATAAAAAAGACTCCACTTAGGAGTCTTTTTTCAAATACTATTGCTTTTATTATCTTATAAATCATTCAACATTTTTGAAATCTGATCTAATTTTGGTGTTAAGATAATTTCGATTCTTCTGTTTTTAGCTTTTCCTTCGGGAGTATCGTTACTCATTATCGGGGCAAATTCGCCACGTCCTGCTGCGGTAAGATTTTGTTTATTTACTTCCTTGTTTTCTGAAAGAATATTTACAATTGCGGTTGCTCTTTTGGTAGATAAGTCCCAGTTGTTTTCTACACCGCCACCCAATGTTCCTGTAATTTTAGCATCATCTGTATGTCCTTCAATCAATATGGAAAGATCAGGATTTTGAGCCAATACTTTACCAACTTCTACAACGGCTGTTTTTCCTTCAGCATTAACGGACCAACTTCCTGTTTGAAACAGAAGTTTATTTTCCATAGAAACATAAACTTTTCCGTCCTTTTCATGCACGGTTAATCCTTTTCCGTCAAAAGCTTTCAATGATTTCATCAACGTTTCTTTCAGTTTTTTCATATTGGCATCTTTAGCCGCAATAAAAGATTCCAATTCGCTCAATCGTTTAGAGCTTGCATCCAAATCTGATTTTAATTTGTTTAATCGAGCTTGTTCGGCAGCCAACGATTTTTCTTTAGCTTCTAATTGCGCCAAAAGCTCGCGATTTTTATTAATGTTTGTAGCTAAAGCTTCATTGCTGTCTTTTTCAAGCGCATTATAGGATGACTGAAGGGTTTTAAAGCTTTTATCTTTTGCGGCATAATCAGCTACAAGCTTGTCGTGTTCTGCTTTGAGCTTATCATAATCTGCTTTAAGTTTGGTTCCGTCAAGTTCTAATTGATTTTTAGCTTTCGTCAAAGCCTCATTATCATCGGCTATTTTACGATTTTCTTTTTTTAATTCGGCAAACTTATTTTCTAAATCATTGTATATTTTTTTAGACACACATGAAGTGGAAAGCGCTAGCATTAATAATCCAAGGGAAATTTTTTTAATCATTGCGTAAATATTTATGGAATCAAAAATAAAGTATCAAAATGGTAGTTCATCTAATACAAAATAGTGTTATTAACATTGTTATTAACCTTGCACAATGACAATAATCTCAGATTCACAGATTGAAATAAAATATTACTTTTAAAATTTATGTTGTATTGAAAAGATTAATTTACAGTTAGTTTTAATCCATTTCAACCACAATTGGGCAATGGTCTGAATGTTTAGCTTCGGGAAGAATAATGGCTCTGGTCATTCTATCTTTAAGATTTTCACTTACTAAATTATAATCAATGCGCCATCCTTTATTGTTTCCTCTTGCTCCTGCTCTATAACTCCACCAAGAATAATTGTGAGGTTCTTTATTAAAATGGCGAAAACTATCTATAAAGCCCGATTTCATAAAGCCGTCTAACCATTTTCTTTCAGAAGGTAAAAATCCTGAAACAGTAGCATTTCTTATTGGATCATGAATATCTATAGCTTCGTGACAAATATTATAATCGCCACAAATAACTAAATTTGGAACTTCTTTTTTCAAGTGATTGATGTAGTTTTGAAACTCATCCATATATTGGAATTTATAATCCAATCGGTCGATATTGGTTCCTGACGGCAAGTATAAGCTCATTATTGAGATGTCTTCAAAATCCACCCGAAGATTTCTTCCTTCAAAATCCATGTGTTGAATTCCGGTTCCATAGACGATATTCTTGGGTTCAGTTTTACACAGAATAGCTACGCCGCTATATCCTTTTTTCTCCGCTGGAAAATAATATTGATAAGGATATCCCGCTTCTGCTATTTGAAGAATCGGTATTTGATCTTCTTGTGCTTTTATCTCTTGAAGACATATTACATCGGGATTGGCTTGCTGCAACCAATCTAAAAAACCTTTGGTAATAGCAGCCCTAATACCATTGACATTATAAGAAATGATTCTCATTATTAGAATTTATTGTTTTTCAAAAGTATAAATTTAAACGCTCTTTGCCTGAAATTGCAACAAAAATTTAACGATTTATGCTTTTACTAGTTTTTTAAAATACCATTCAAATAGAATTACTATATTTGTTTCTTGTTCAAAAAAAGAAAACAATTCAATGGGTTTAGTCACTGCTAAAGAAGTTGCAAAAGCAATAAATGCTGATAAGTATGGGGTTTTAGGCACTTTCGCTGGGTGGTTACTAATGAAAACGCTTAAGATTTCTACTCTTAATAAGATCTACGACCGAAACAAACACTTAAAAGATTTGGAGTTTTTGAATGCCATTTTGGATGAGTTTCAAATCAAATTTGAAATTCCCGAAGAGGATTTAAAAAGACTCCCCAAAGACGGTGCTTACATTACAATATCCAATCATCCACTTGGGGGTATCGACGGTATTTTACTGTTAAAGTTAATGCTGGA
>CAISUR010000300.1 GCA_903888655.1 uncultured Bacteroidota bacterium
AGCTAAAGTGGCGAAAATTAAAGCTTGTAAAGAACTAGCAAATAATCCTAACATCATGATAGGAAGAGGAATAATTAAAGGTACTAAAGAACAAATAACCGTTACTGTTAATTCATCAGCAACCACGTTTCCGAATAATCGGAAATTTAATGAAAGAGGTTTTGTGAAATCTTAAACAATGTTGATTGGTAAAAAGAAAGGAGCTGGTTTAATATAACGTTTAAAATATCCAATTCCTTTAATTTTAAATCCAGCACCAAAATAGGCCATTGATGTTAAAATCGCTAAACAAGCTGTCGTATTAATATCATTTGTTGGAGCAGCAAGTTCTCCTTCTGGGATTTCAATTAATTTCCATGGAATTAAAGCTCCAGCCCAGTTACATCCTAAAACAAAAAGGAAAATCGTTGCGATAAAAGGTAAAAATTGTGAATAGTAAGAAGGACCCATTTGTGTAATGGCTACACTTTTTACTAAATCATAAATTACTTCAGCAATATTTTGTAAAGTTCCTGGTGTTTTTTGCAAATTACTCGTGGCAGAGAATAAAAATAACATAACAGCAAAAAGTACAAGTGTCGAAACAATAACTGTTTCTCCATGAAAATGTAAGTTTTCTCCAATATTTACGTACAAATGTGATCCAACATCAATATTCGATAAAAGAAATGTAGACATATTTATTGCTTTAATATTTCAAAAATTGTTTATTTTTCATTAATAGAAAATTATTTTTATGAATCTTTCTTTTGTGGAGAAAAATTTTTCTACCAAATTGAAAAATGGGATTTAGAAAATTTCATCTAGAAAGAATAAACAAATTTCCTCTCAATAAGTAAAGATCTATTGATTTCGTAAATAGTAAAATTTCTTAAA
The DNA here is from genome assembly GCA_903888655.1 of uncultured Bacteroidota bacterium. Lineage (GTDB taxonomy): Bacteria > Bacteroidota > Bacteroidia > Flavobacteriales > Flavobacteriaceae > Flavobacterium. Next base: position 877 of record CAISUR010000300.1, read on the forward strand.
AAAATCTTTTTCTTTAATTTTCTACTCTCATTGAAATTAGAAAATTATTTTGTTTCTAATTGCTGATTATTATAGCCTAAATTAATTCGATTTACTAAATAATTTAAAATAAAGTTAATCGAAGAACTCGAATCGTCATTTGCAGGAATTGGATAAGGAATCAAATCTGGATTACAATTGGTATCCACAATTGAAATCGTCGGAATTCCCAATCGTAAACATTCTTGAATGGCTAAAGAATCTTTTAATTGATTTGTAAAAATGACCACACTTGGTAAAGAAGACATCGTTTTAATCCCATTAAAAAGACGACGAAGTTTATCCATTTCTTTTCTTTTTTGACTGGATTCCTTTTTTGAAAGTAATTCAAAACTTCCAGTTTCTTCTTCTTGTTCTAACATTTTTAAACGTTCAATTTGTTTTTGAATCGTTGCCCAATTCGTTAACATTCCTCCCAACCAACGATAATTAATATAAAAACTGTCACATCGTTTTGCTTGTTTTGAAATAATTGAAGATGATAGTCGATTTGTTCCAACAAATAAGAATTTTCCACCTTTTTCCGCATTTTTTTGTAAAACATTTCCTGCTAAACGTAATAATTTTGACGTTTTCACAAGATCAAAAATATGATATCCATATTTTTCATATAAAATATAAGGAGCCATTTTTGGATTCCATTC
>CAISUR010000301.1 GCA_903888655.1 uncultured Bacteroidota bacterium
ATGTTCAATTAAGTTTTGTATAACTACAGGTGTAGCAAAGTTTGAAAACAATTTGTCTTTTCTTTCAATTATGTGGAAGATTTCAGCTTGTTTAGATTTACCGATAAGTTCTTGGAGTTTTCGCTCGTTAACGTTTTCAATTCCTTCAACTTCTATTGTAGTATCTTTTATAACATAGTTAATTTCATCTCTAACAGAATTTTCATATCTCACAACAGCATTACCATCATTTTCTTTGATGTTTAACTCTCTTTCAATATCAGCAAGTACATCAAAAGATGCAGTAGCTGTTAAACCAAATAATGGAATTGTATTTTTTCCACTATAGGTTAGACAAAATTCTTGGGCATTGTCGCCAAGGTTCAAGTATGGTGTTCTGAAGTCATGACCCCATTCCGAAACACAGTGAACTTCATCAATAACGGCATAAGAAAATGAATGTCCATTTTTAATGGTATTGTCTAAAGCTTTTCTAAATTCATCAATTACAAACCTTTCAGGAGAAACAAATAGGAATTGAATTAAACCGTTTGTTAAAAGCTCGTTTTGATTAAATCTTCTTTCACCACTTGAAAGTGTTGAATTAATGAACTCACATTTATCAATTCCAATTTCTTTTAAACCATTGTATTGGTCCACCATCAGAGAACGAATAGGATCAATTACAATAGTTATCCCAGGTTGAAGCATAGCCGCTAATTGGTATGTTAATGATTTACCACCTCCAGTTGGTAGTAAGCCAATAACGGATTCTAACTGCATTGCTCTGTTTAGAATTGGTAATTGTCCTGGTCTAAAATCTGTTTTTCTAAAAATGTTTTGAAGAATGATTTTTAATTTTTCCGATGTTTCAGGTTTTGCTTCAAATACCTCGTTTGGAAGTATATCAACCAATGCTTTGTATTTTACTGGAAAAGAAGAAACTACTTCTGATTTCGTTTTATAATGAACGTAATGAGAATTACGAATTGTAATTACATTTTCATGATTATTCAAATCATCTTTAAAGATGTTTTCTCTTCGCAGCATTGAAATATCAAATACTAAATCAAAATCTTGAGGTATTAATTCGTTACTTTTTCTTGGTTTTAATCCAAGATGCAATTTGTTTTCTTTGAATTCTTCTGAACAAAAAACTTCTAATTGAATGTTCGGAAAATGAACCGGAGCAATTGCCAAATCATTTAAGGTCGCAATTAAGTTTTTTAAATCATCAATGGCTAGTTGCGCACAAGTAATGTCTCTTTCTAAAATTGCAATTTTTACCTTGTCTTTTTTTTCGACAACTTTATAATTTGATAAAAAATATTGGATAAGTATTTTTTGAAGTCTAGCTACTGCAAATGGAACTAAAACTAAAGATGTTATAGGGTTTGTTATATAGCTCTTATCTAAATAATTCTGTTCAATAATTTTTAAGAAATCTTCTTTGAGGATAATATTTAAAAATTCAGTTTGATCTCTGTATACATTTCCTTCCGTAATATGAGAAACCGTATTTGAAAAATTTGAAATTTCAAAATCTTTTAAATCATCTAACAATTGTTCATGATACCTTGCACCATCAACTTCAACCAAAAATGTTTTTTGATGTTTAAGCTGTACAGATTGGTTATATTTATTTAGTTTTTTGTTACTATCGAAATAAGGAATTTCAATACTGAAATCTATAGTACCAGGATTATTGTCTCTTGTTAGCGATGCTCTCGACCTTTGGTGCTCAAATAATTGTCCGAGGTATGAATGCTTTTCTGATATGTAATCAAACAAAAAGGCTCTTTCAAAATTACTACCAAGTAATGATTGGTTGATATAATCTCTTCTGTTAATTGCTCTAGGGTCGATTGTATGAAGTGATTTGAAGAGTAATTCACCATTTGTGTTTTTATCTGCAAATGGAAAGCTTATTTGGCCCCTTGAAACATTATCATATTTTACAGTTAGATTTAAGCATTTTGCAATTTGTTCCTCTAATCTTATATTCGCTAATGTTGGTAAACCTCGTGTTATTAGATTTGAAATTACAGCATAAATATTTGGAACATTTTCATGTAAATCAAGATTTAAATTCGTACCAACACTAAAAGTAGAAAGAGATTTAAATAACCCATTAATTTCAGAAGATTTTTTGTTTTCTTCTCCGAAATCATGAAGTTTTTTAAAAACTGAATCAAGTATATAAGATGCTTGGTATTGTTTCATTGTTAAACAAAAGTTGTAAGAATATCAACTTGTAAATCTAAAAATTTTTAACAAATAAACCTATTCATTTTTTGAATAGGTTTTGACTTTTTGAAAAAAGCATAGCTTTTTGATTTACAATATATTAAGTGTTTCCTTCAAAATTAAAGATTTAAAATTTTATTAAATTACGGTTTCCCTCATTTTACTATAATTATTTTTCAAGTTATCGTTTGTCTTTTGAATTTGTACTAAAAGCTATTACATTAAACATGTTTCTCATTCTTGACCTCAAACGATTTCCATAAAGATTTTCAATTTCTGAAGCTGATAGATTGGTTGTAATGTGGGTTAGGGATTTGTTCTCTATAAAAT
>CAISUR010000302.1 GCA_903888655.1 uncultured Bacteroidota bacterium
AAATCTATTATCAACTTTATACATATTCCTAAAAATATAAGTATTAACGTTATTGGTCCATTCCCTATAGTAAAAGCTGATAAACACAGAATGCATCAAGTTTTTCAAAATATTATTAGTAATGCCATTCAGCATAACGACAAACCCCAAGGAATAATTGAAATTGGCTGCATTGAGGAAGAAGAACAGTATGTTTTTTACATAAAAGATAACGGAAAAGGCATTCCCGAAAAACAATTTAACGCTATATTTAATTTATTCCATACATTAGAAGAAAATAGCACCGGTATTGGACTTTCTGTGGTAAAAAGAATTTTAGATCAAAAGAACGAAAAAATATGGTTAGAAAGCACCGAAAATGTTGGCACTACATTCTTTCATACCTATCAAAAATATAAACTATAATGGAGCAGCCTAATTTAAATTATTTAAAAAGTTTAAGTAACGGAAATACATTACTTGAAGAGCGATTTTTGTTGATTATTAAAAATGAATTTCCAACCGATGTTGAAGAATTTTATCAATATCTCAATAATAAAAACTATGTTGCTGCCAGCAAAAAAGTACACAAAATTAAACACAAAATAGCTTTTTTAGGACTCGAAAAGGGTTGTTCGACCACCATTCTTTTTGAAAATAATTTAAAAAAATATTCTATAGAATTATTACCTGAATTTGAAGCGATATTAGAAACTATAAATCAATTTATTAAAACCCTTGAACTATGAACTGTATTATTATTGATGACGAAGAATTCTCTAGAGAAATTACAGCATTGCTTGTTTCAAGAGTAGAAAAAATAAAATTATTAGGCAGTTTCTCTGATGCCATTGATGCTTTAAAATTCATCAATAGTTCAGAAGAGGTTATCGATTTAGTCTTACTCGATATACACATGCCTAATTTTTCTGGAATTGATTTTATTAAAACCGTAAAACATCCATTTCAAATAATTTTGATAACGTTTGATTCTAAATTTGGTAGCGAAGCTTTCAATTATGATTACGTAGCCGATTATTTGATAAAACCCATCACCGAGGAACGTTTTAACAAAGCTATGGAGCGAGTGGAGCGCAAAATTAAGTTCGCCCAAAAAGCATTGACAGACAGCGATGAAAGTGTTATAGACATCTATATTAATATCAATAAAAGGTTAATAAAAATTGAAATTAACAGCATCAATTACATCAAAGCAAATGGAGATTATGTCTTGATTAAAACTGAGAAAGAAAATTTTATAGTGCATACTACACTTAAAAAGATTGAAGAAAAACTGCCAAAAACTATTTTTGTCAAAACCCATCGATCGTATCTTGTCAATAAACAAAAAATTATCGACATCAAGGATTATACTGTTTTAATTGGAAAAGAAGTAATTCCTATTGGCAAAAAAAACAGAGAAGCACTTTTTAGTAACATTAATTTATTAAAATAATTTTTATTAAAAATACTTAATCTTGAGGTATATTTATTTTGTCTACAGATAAAAGTGCTTTGAAGATTTTTTTTTGGGATTTTTTTTGTAAGATTATCTTTGCAAAGTGAAAAATCTTGTTATGATTAAAGAAAATACGGTAGGAACCATTGATGGCGATAAATTAACCCTTTTTGCAAAAAAACGTACTTATGATATTTATGAATATGCATTCTTTGAACTGAGATATAACGAAATAAAAATAAGAAAATATATCTTTCAGTTATTGTTTTTATTGAATGCAATTGTATTTGTCATCTGTAGTGAAAACGTATTTATTAACATCTTTGGAATATCAACAATATTATTTTGTTTGAGTTTCGCGCTTAACATCAACCCAAAAAGTTATTATGTACAACTAAGTTCTAAAGACTTTCGATTTGTCACAGTACCCATTAAAAAAAGTCAAATCGATGACGCTAATAACTTGATAGAAGATTATAAAAAAGTTTATAAAATCATTGACGATATGGAGCTTAAAAAAAGAAGAGCTAGTTCTATGATACAATAAAATACGATTTAAGAAGTGTACTACATTATAATTTAACAGTATATTGATTTTAACTCGAGCTTTTTTAAATTAATATTCGTTAGATTTGATTACTTCGTCATTAGATAAAAGTGCTTTGAAGATTTTTTTAAAGTTACTAAAATCTTACTGCTTATCTTTAGTTGGGTTTTATAACCAAAGATTTTAAAAAAATACGTCGAAACAAGCAACAAGTAAACAAATGTTCTACACACCAAAAATAAAGTTAGTTGGACAAAATATCTTTGTGAGAGGAATACAAAAACCAATATCCATCAAAGAGATACAAGAAATTTCAATAAAAAGCAAAAGAAAAATTAGATTTTTTCTCATCAAA
>CAISUR010000303.1 GCA_903888655.1 uncultured Bacteroidota bacterium
ATTACCACCAATTGTAACTGTAGTCCCTGAAACAGTAGCGTTTACTCCTGCTGGTAATCCGGTTACCGTTGCACCAGTGGCAGTACCACCAAAACTATACGTTATAGGTGTAATAGCTGAATTGATACAAACTGTTTGAGCAGTCGTAGCACTTGCAGATGTTAATGCTAACGTAGCTAGTGGATTTACTATCACCGTACCCGATTGACTCGTACTTGCGCAACCTGTCGTTGTATCAGTAACAACAACTGAATACGTTCCTGCAACACCAGTGGTAAATGACGCTGTTGTTGGATTTGGAGTTAAAGGCGTTGTCCAAGCATATGAATAAGTTCCTCCACTAGGCGAAACCGTAGCACTTATTGAAGTAGAACCGCCTTGACAAATAGTTTGGCTGTTTACAGTGACCGTAGGTTGCACACAAGCATTAGCGATACAACATTTTGTAGTACTGGCAAAACATGTTCCAACACCTCCTACTGGCATAATCGTAATACATACGGAATCATTTGGATTCAAACCAGATACCGTGTAAGTAGTTACATTACCAATGTTAGTAATAGCGGTTGGAGGTCCGGCATTTATGGTATATGTTGCTGTATAAGATATAGCCCCAGAACCTGATAAATCTCCCCAATTAAAAGTGACCGAATGTGTGGTAGAAGTTCCACAAGAAATGGTTGGAGATACTATAGAATTTACAACCACTTGGATTAATTGATAGGGTCTACAAGTAACATCGGTTGGTGCTGGATTCGCAATCGCATATACATAATAAATACCAGCTATATTTGGCAATGAACCTACCCCTCCTAAAACAGGAGCATCGTAAGTAGCAATACCAGCGGCATTTGGCGTGGCGTTTCCTAACAAAATTCCTCCAGTATACATATTACTTCCAACTTGTGGCGTTGTGAAATAAACATACGAAATAGCATTTGATCCAGTAAAAGTAGTATTAACCGAAAAAGGAGTAGGATCTCCTCCAAGACATAAAGTTTGACTGGCAGAAGGGTTTGTTATGGTTGGACATGGCGTGCAAGGATTTAAAATTAAATTAAACGGCTTAACTCTAACACATATGTTGTTAGTACTTTGTAGTCCCATATATATGGTCTGACCATTACTAACATAAGTATTTGGGTTTGAAATTGGATTAGAACCATTTTGAGCATCTGATTGAGAAGTATAGTAAGCGATATCATAACTTCCTGGCGGTAAAGCTCCAACAACTACTGGTTCATTTACTGTTAAATCAAAAATATTATTTGGTGCACATTGTGCTATATTATTTGGTAACTGCGTATCATCTGGATATACTTCAACAGTAACGGGTTGTGTGATGGTTCTTACTGTTGCAGGTCCAGGTAAATTACATTCAGTATATTTTACTTGAGCCGTATAAGTAGTTGTAGCAGAAGGACAAACCGATATGGAAGGATTTGTTCCAATTACAGTACCGTTTTGTAACCATTGAAATGAGGTTAAAGAAGGTCCTGATGGAGTAAAACGCCATGCCTCATTAGTTGCTGTCCAGGTCCCACTGTTTCTTCCTGGAGCTGCAATTCCCTGAGTACCTGTATTATCTTGAATTCCTATCACGCCACTACCACTATTCCAAGTAGCACATGTTGAACGTTTTTTAACAAAAATATCTATGATATTCGTTCCTTCATATAATACTAATTGACTTTCCTGAAGTCCTTGACTTGTTCCACAAGAAAACAAAGGCATATTTTTTACATTAATAATCAATTTTCTGCATGGTGCAGAACCATCAACAATATACCTAATATCTAATGGTGTAGCTGGAGGCACTGGTACTGCTGGATTAGTATCCTGCATCGGAAAGTAAATACTATTCCTGAAAGCAGCATTTGATTGAGCCAGTGTAGGTATCGTATTTGTAAAAGCCCAAGGACTTGTTCCATTTGAACAATTAGGATTTGTGGCATTAAAAGTCAAGTAGGTATTGGTACTTAATTGAAATGAGTTATAACAAATACCATAAAAACTGAATTTGAAAGGAATTGTTACCGGGGCAGAATAAGCATCATCAGTAAGACATAATGAAGTTCCAGCATTACCAAGTGGATTTAATGGAGTATAGGGAATTGAACTCACTGTATAACTAGTAGTGTCTTTAACATCAATATAAGAAGCTGTTAAATTTGTGCAACTATTGCTCGTGCAAAGGTTATCAGCCGGAGGAATTGTGATGCTATTTGGACAACAGTTTAAAATATAGGTAAAAGTTGCTGTTGAAGTTGCACTAGCGCATCCAGTAGAAGTATTGGTAATTGTAACAGAATAGGTACCAGCAACAATTGGAGTAAAACTAGCTACGTTTCCTGGATTAGCACCAGAAGGCACTGTCCAAACATAATTGTAAGTTCCAGCTGCAGAAGGTGTTGCGGTCATGATAGCCGGCGAAAGATCACCAGTACATTTTTCTATATTATTGACAATAACTCCCGGTGATGGATTAATGGTAATTGTAAAAGTTTTGACATCATTTGCGCATCCGCTTAATGACCCAGTTACAGTAATAGTTGCAATAATTGGAGTTGATGAGGAATTGGTAGCTAATAAATTAGTTATATTTCCTGATCCCGAAACACCAATAGGTAGTAAAGGATTACTATTTGTCCACGAAAAAGTAGTTCCAACTTGATTACTTGTAAATAATAAAGAAGGAATTAAAGTACCGTCACAAACAATCTGATTATTTGGAACTGCAATACTTAAAGAATTCACTGTTACTAAAACCGATTTCGTAACAGAACATGTTGAAGTATTTGTAAACGATATGTCATCTAATGCAAAATCATTTCCTGATGCGATTATGTTGGTATCATATAAAGTAATTTGCGCAACAGTACTAGCCGCTGAATTCCATGTGTAAGTATATTGTGTCCAATTGCCACATGTAATGACTGATGGTGCTAATCCCGAACCTAATAAAACTCCATTAATTTTTGCATTTATGGACGCAAAATTAGTATTAGTCAAGGATTGAATCCAGTAGCTAAATGTGTAGTTTTGTCCCGCAATTACTGGGATTGTTTGCGACCAAATTTTATCATTTCCTCCATTAGAGGTAGAACCATCAATTACCATCATATTTCCAGTACCATTGGTATGGTCGCCACAAGTTGAAAAGGGAGAAAACCAGATACTTGGATTTGACACTATTCCGTAAGCTTTTTGAACTCCAGCTGCAGGAGCATTAGCCAAATACTGATAATCAGTTACAAAACCAGCATTCCCAATTGAAAAATCACCATTAAAAACTAAATTTTTCGTCGTTGAAATTGGCGAAGAAACTGTATAGGTAGTAGTTACAACTGGACTTACTGTCGGCGTTGCACTATTGGGCGTTGTCAAGGTGACATCTGCTGGCGAAGCTGTCCATGTATATGGAGAGCTACTGCCATTAACAGATAATGTTGTATTTCCTCCCGCACAAATAGTGGCATTGGAAGAGACAATCAAAGGATTGGCAGGGTCTGTAAGAACAATGCCACTTTGAGTAATTGTAGTTGGAGTAGAATCTGTAATTGAGATTGTATAAGCTCCGGGTGCTAAGTTTGTAAATATGCCGGTAGTATTGGTTTGAGAAGCTGAACCAGATATAGAATAAGAAGTATAAGTACCAGAACCCCCTAATCCATATACCACTATAGAACCATTATTTGATCCTGCACACGTTGGATTATTTAGAGAATAGGACACCGCTAAAGGTGTTGGTGCGGCTGTAAATGATAAATCATCAAGTGCAAAATCATTTCCAACCGAAGACGTTTGTTTATCAAATAACCATATTTGGGCGTAATTTGTTGTAGCGGTCCAAGTATAGGTTACTTTTGTCCATGAACATAAAGCTGCTGGACATATCGTACTTCCAATCGTAGGTGTAAGAATGCTATTATTAATTCTAACTTCTATATCAGCTAAATTTCCGACAGCATTTGTTGATGAAACGGATTGAATCCAATAACTAAAAGTATAAACAGTACCCGTAACAACAGGAATACCTCCACCAGGAACTTGCTCCCAAATTTTATCACCAGCACTATTTGAGCCATCTACCACCATCATTTTTCCTGACCCTGTAGTGTGATCTAGACAAGTATTGGTATAGTTTGGATTCATACTCAATGGAGTACCCAGAATAGCATAGCTTTTTGGCGTACTTGTAGACCCTGAATACAGATTATAATTTGATGTAAATCCTCCAGAGGTTTCAAAATCACCATTTGTAATTAAATTTTGAGCTGCTATTGAATTCGCAAATAATGTAATTATGATAAATAAAAGGACACTTTTTTTCATTTCAAAACAATTTTAAGGAGCGAAATATACATAAAATTAACGAAAAATTATCTTAAAATTTCTAATTTTTAAATTTAAAGATTGTATGACTGTTTATAAATCAATAATATTTATCTTTGCAACTAAAAATTGCTAAAAAAATTTCTTAACAAATAATGACCAATAACGAAGATTTTACGGACGAAATAGGAAACAATCATATCGCTTCTAGTGATCAAACACCTTTGAGAAAAGATGCTTTTGAAATAAATGATGACGAAAAAATTGAACTCATAAAAAAAGACGTTGAACATATTTTGACAACTCTTGGAATGGACTTAACCGATGACAGTCTGAAAGGAACACCGAACAGAGTCGCCAAGATGTTTGTTAAGGAAATATTTGGAGGATTAAATCCTAACAAAAAACCAAGTTCTTCAACCTTTGAAAACAAATACAAATACAACGAAATGTTAGTAGAAAAAAACATAACTGTTTATTCTACTTGCGAACATCACTTGCTTCCTATTGTTGGAAGAGCTCATGTAGCATACATTTCTAAGGGAACTGTTGTAGGTTTATCAAAAATGAATCGTATTGTTGATTATTACGCCAAAAGACCTCAAGTTCAAGAGCGATTAACCATCCAAATTGTAAAAGAATTGCAAAAAGTATTAGGCACTGAAGATGTTGCCTGTATTATTGATGCTAAACATTTGTGCGTAAATTCTCGTGGCATTAGAGACATTGAAAGCAGTACTGTAACTGCTGAATTTGGAGGGAAATTTAAAGAAGAGGCTACTCGAAAAGAATTTATAGAATACATAAAACTGGAAACTACGTTCTAACCTTAATTTATGATTCATTAAAAAAAATATCATGCAATTATATAAAAATCAACATCTTGTTCTATATAATTCCCTTTCGGGAGAAAAAGAAAAGTTCCACCCAATTCACGATGGCAATGTTGGAATGTATGTTTGCGGACCAACAGTTTACAGTAATGTTCATCTAGGCAATGTGAGAACTTTTATGAGTTTTGATGTTATTTTTAGATATTTACTTCATTTAGGATATAAAGTTCGATATGTTAGAAACATCACTGATGTTGGCCATATTGTGGATGACGTAGATGAGGGTGAAGATAAAATTGCCAAAAAAGCTCGGGTGGAACAATTGGAACCAATGGAAATCGTACAACGGTATACAGTAGATTTTCATACTATTTTGGATAAATTCAATTTTCTACCTCCTAGTATTGAACCAACAGCAACTGGCCATATTATTGAACAAATTCAAATTGTTCAAGAAATTATAGACAAAGGCTATGCATATGTTACCAATGGCTCAGTATATTTTGACGTAGTAAAATTTAACGAAACTCATAATTATGGAAAGTTAAGTGGTCGAAATATTGAAGACATGCTTGCCAATACTAGAGATACCGAAGGTCAAAGTGATAAAAAAAACTCACAAGATTTTGCATTGTGGAAAAAAGCTGAACCCGAACACATTATGCGTTGGCCTTCACCTTGGGGGATAGGATTTCCTGGTTGGCATTTAGAATGTACCGCAATGAGTACTAAATATCTTGGAGAAACGTTTGACATTCATGGTGGTGGAATGGATTTAAAATTCCCGCATCACGAATGTGAGATTGCTCAAAATGAAGCTTGTACCGGAAATAGTCCCGTTAATTACTGGATGCATGCTAACATGCTGACACTAAATGGCAAAAAAATGGCAAAATCAACCGGAAATAATATTCTTCCGGGAGAAATATTTACCGGTGAAAGTCCTTTTTTAAGCAAACCATTCGCTCCAAACGTTGCAAGATTTTTTATGCTTCAAGCGCATTATAGAAGTGTTCTTGATTTTTCTAATGATGCTATTTTAGCAGCCGAAAAAGGTTTTGACCGATTAATGGAAGGGATGTCTATTCTGAATTCTATTGAAACTAGTTCTGTTTCAACTTTGGATATTGCAACGTGGAGACAAAACTGCTATGATGCCATGAATGATGACTTTAATACTCCAATTTTAATAGCGCATCTTTTTGAAGGAATTCGTTTTGTTAATGTTTTGAATGACAAACGAGAAAGCATCACTGCAACTGATTTAGAAATCCTAAAAAACACTTTAGAATCATTCGTTTTTAATGTATTAGGAATTAAAAATGAAAAACCTTCAGATGATGCTACTGAAAAACTTGAAGGTGTAGTTGAAATGTTGATTGTGATGCGAAATGAAGCAAGAGCTAATAAAAATTGGTCACTTTCAGATGAAATCAGAGATAAGCTTTTAGGATTAGGAATTCAATTAAAAGATGGAAAAGACGGAACATCTTTCACTATATAATTTTTTTTGGATGCACACCTTTAAAAGCATATTGATTTTTCCTTTGGTGGTTATTATTCGCTTTTATCAAGAAGCTATTTCTCCTTTTACGCCGGCAACGTGTCGGTTTCAGCCCACATGTTCCGATTATTTCCTTAAATCTCTGAAAATTCACGGACTACTCAAAGGTACATTTATTGGAATGAAACGAATTTTGAGCTGCCACCCATGGGGAAAAAGCGGCTATGACCCTGTACCTGAAAAAAAATGTTTACACAAATAACTTTATTTTAAAATCTAATACATTTTAAATTACTATTTTTGATACATAACTTGCAATAAAACCCAATAAAATGATTTGGAATCCATCAGAAGGAATACACCTTGGCTTTATAAATATTAGATTCTATAGCTTAATGTTTGTTATTGCGTTTGGTTTAGGTTGGTATATCATGAAAAATATTTTTATCAATGAAAAGCAAACTTTAGACAAATTAGATACGCTTTTTATTTGGACCGTTTTAGCAACTTTACTAGGCGCTAGATTAGGACATGTATTTTTTTATGATTGGGAATATTTTAGAAATCATCCTTTGGAAATATTATTGCCATTCAAGTTTGAACCAGAATTTAAGTTTACTGGTTTCGCAGGTTTGGCAAGTCATGGAGCAGCCATTGCCATTATTATTACCGTTTATTTTTACAGCAAAAACATCATAAAAAAACCGATGCTTTGGGTATTGGATCGTGTAGTAATTCCAGTGGCCTGCGGGGCAATTTTTGTGAGGATTGGAAACTTTTTTAATTCCGAAATTGTAGGTAAAGTAACCTCAAACACAACTTTTGGAATTAAGTTTGTTAGAGATTTTTACAGCCCTCAGGATGCTATGTATAAAACTCAAATTGGCGATCCTGATCAAGCTTACAATGCTATTGTTTCTAACCCAAAATTTGCCGATTTATTAGCTCAAGTGCCCTTAAAACATCCTGCGCAATTGTATGAATCATTTTGTTATATCTTCATTTTTGCAATTTTAATGTTTTTATATTGGAAAACTGAAACTTCACAAAAACATGGATTATTATTCGGAATATTTTTACTGCTATTATGGAGCGTTCGTTTTGTAGTTGAATTTGTAAAAGGAAGTCAAGGTGGAATTGAAAACACATTGGGATTGTTTACTACAGGACAATGGCTGAGTATTCCCTTTATATTCGTTGGACTTTATTTCCTTTTTATGGCAGAAAGACCTTTACCTGACAATTTGAAATATTAAAATTTGAAATAAAAAAAGATTGAAATTATTCAATCTTTTTTTATGCGCTATACTTTGTTTTTGAGTATTATTTTGTGATCCAATTTACAATAGATTCATCTGTTGGAAGAACTTGTGGAGCAATCACTTTTTCTAATTCTCCTTTTTCATTGATTAAATATTTTTGAAAATTCCATTCCACTTCGCTGTCTTGCAATCCATTTTTGGATTTTTGAGTTAAAAATTTATAAACCTCACACATATCAGCGCCCTTTACTGAAACCTTACTCATCATTGGAAAAGTTACCCCATAATTTAATTGACAAAAAGAACTAATCTCTTTATCAGTTCCTGGTTCTTGCGAGGCAAAATTGTTAGCAGGAAACCCAACAATCACAAAGTTTTTACTTTTATATTTTTCATAAATCGCTTCTAAATCTTTATATTGTGGGGTTAAACCACATTTGGAAGCGGTATTTACTACCAAAATCTTTTTACCCTTTAAAGAGGCAAAATCAAAATCTTTTCCAGCTAAATCTTTTACTTTAAATTGATAGATTGTTTCTTTTTCCATAACATTTTTTATGAGTGTTGTTTGATTACTTGTGTTTTCTGCCATATCTTGTGCTGTGTTTTTACAACTGGTTAGAAAACAAACTCCCGTTAATAAAATTAATAATTTTTTCATGTGATAATTTTTTTTTTTAAAATTAGTCAAATTAATGTTTCAGTTCAAAAAAACAAGTATTAAAGTTTTGTTAGATAAAAAAAGACCCAACTTAATGTTGCGTCTTTTTTCATTCTTTATTTCTTAAAAATCTTTCGATATCGCAGGTAAACCAAAAGCGAAAATACCATAAAAGTGATAAAAATATAAAGATAAATAATTACATTTTGTTTTTCACCAGAGGCATACGAGTGCATTCCTGTTAAATGGAAGTTTACTCCAAAGTAAGTCATCAATATCGATGCAAAAGCAAGTACGCTCATAAAATTAAACGAGAATAATCCTCTTAATGAAGGTACAAATCTCGCATGAATTACAAAAGCATATACCATGATACTGATCAACGCCCAAGTTTCTTTAGGATCCCATCCCCAATAGCGTCCCCACGATTCATTTGCCCATTGCCCGCCAAGAAAATTACCAATGGTTAGCATTACCAATCCAATCGTTAGTGCCATTTCATTGATATACGTTATTTCTCTTATATGCAACATCATGATGGTTTTATTTTTTTTATTGGTAAGCAACATTAAAATCAAAGATACCAATCCGAGCACCATTCCTAACGTAAATGGACCATAACTGGCTACAATAACAGCCACGTGAATCATTAACCAATACGAATTTAAAACGGGCTGTAAATTGGCAATCGATGGATCCAACCAATTTAAGTGAGCCACCATTAAAATCATCGAAGCAACAAATGTTCCCGAAGCTACTGTTAATTTAGATTTTCTGTCAAAAGCTAAAGTAAAGAACATCGTGGCCCATGCTACATAAATCATACTCTCATAGGCATTGCTCCAAGGAGCGTGACCAGAAACATACCATCGAGCTATTAATCCAATCGTATGAAAAGTGAATAAAACACCTATTAAAATATGAAACGTATTGATTGCGATTCTCACTGGCTTTGTATTATAAAAAATGCTAACGATAACCATGATAAGCATTAAACTTCCTGCAAGCATATACATCCAAAATAAATTTTTGAACACATCATACTTGTTCAACAAGATTTCTGATGAAATTTTATCGTCTGTTGGGCGCACTGCTTTACCGTATTTCTTTTGAAAATTTTCCATTCCTAACAACATAGTATTTGCCAAGGTATAATCTTTTGTTTTATTGGCTTTAACCAATGCGTCAAAATAAAAAGGCAATGCGTTTTTTATTTGATCTAGATCATTTCCTGTTGGATGGCTAATTTCTAGAAACGAAATCCATTTATTATTTTTATTATTTGGAATAGGAAATATTTTTAACATCATACCGCTCAAAGCAGAATTCATCAGGTTGACTTTTTTATCTACTTCAATAAAATCTTTTTGAAATTGATCTGGATTGGTAGTTTTATAAGCATCATCTAAATAACGTGCCAATTTATAATTTCCTTTAGCATCAAATAAACTTCTAAAAGTAACATACTTATCTTCTGATTTAACCCCTATAATTTTACGAATACTATCATTACCGCTTTTAATGTAAATCATTGGAAGTTCAAACCAAGCCGTTGGAAATTGCGACATCGAAATAAAAACTTGATCTGAATTCATTCCTTCATAAGTTTCGCTTTTTCTAACTTTTCTCAAAAGCTCCGAAGAAAAAGTATTGATAGGTTTCATCCTTCCTCCATCGTCTTGAATGATCAATCTACCAAATTTTTCAGCTTGTGTAGTTGGTACTTTATATTTTAA
>CAISUR010000304.1 GCA_903888655.1 uncultured Bacteroidota bacterium
GTTTTATAATCCACTTTTCTCATACTAGAAATACCTTTTTTTCTAGTATCATTTCCTTCACCATTTCCAGTTGCTTCATATAGAGTGTCTTTATAAAATTCCAACCCTTCTGTATATGCTTCATGATCATGAGGATAAGTATTTACAATGGTATAAGTCAGAACTTTTGGTGTAATATCTGAGACAACTTCTACTCTCGAAGAATCCACTTCTTTTTCACCTTCAAAATAAATGTTTGCTTTAACGTTTTGATATCCTAATTTTTGATCTTTTAAAGAAAATGAGAATTTACTTCCACCTTTCACACCGCCTACTTTTACATTATTGATAGAATAAATAATGCTATCAATTTTCTTGTTTTTACCATTTTTTATTTCCAAATCTAATGATTCTTTGGGAGTGTATTGAGCCTTTAAAACATCTTCGTTGATACTAAAATAGCTTTCGACTGGATTTTTATCTTTGCAACCAACTGCTATTAAAGTTGCTAATAAAATGAATGTTAATGCGTTATATTTTCTCATTTTTAAAAGGTTGAATTTATAGCTACAAATGTATTATTTAAGATGTTAATTTCTTGCAAAAATATAAAAAGATTGTATCTTTGCATCGGCAAGTCCTACACGACCAGCTCCTGCAGACTCCTCCAGGATGGGAACATAGCAAAGGTATGTGGTTGTAGCGGTGCGATGTAGGTCGCTTGCCTTTTTTTAATTCCGAACTTGTTTCGGAATCTTTTTTTTAAATTTGATTCTTAAATCAAATTGTTAATCCACTTTCCTTTTATGAATTTATCTTGGCAAATTGTTCGATTTGAATTAAAGGAAACTTTTTCAATAGCTTACGGTAATTATTCCTTTCGAGAAGCTTTAATTATTTCCCTAAAGTCTCACAATTATTGTGGTTATGGCGAATGTACCGCAATTGATTATTATCAAATAAACTTACAAGATTTTGTTCAGAAATTGCATTTCATTAAAGATAAAATTGAAAACCAAAACATCAACCATCCAACAGAATTTTATAAGTTTCTATTAACATTAGAGTTGCCGAGTTTTCTTCGTTCAGCATTAGATTGTGCATATTGGGATCTATATGGCAAATTAGAATCTAAGAGCTTTTTAGAACTAAATTCCATTACAATTAATCAACTTCCTGAATCATCAATTACGATTAGTGTAGCTCCAATTGAAACTCAAATTCAAAAAATAAAAGCATCTTCTTGGAATACGTTTAAAGTAAAATGCAATCATTTTAATCAAGAGGAAATCAAAACGTTACTGAAACTAAATTATTGCATCGCTTTAGATTCTAATGGAAGTTTTGAACAAGAGCAATGTACTTGGCTAGAGAATTATACCGATGTAGAGAAGTTTACCTATCTGGAACAACCCATGAAAAAAGGAATGGAAAACTTTTCCGCTCTTCATGCTAATTTATATGCCAACTGGATGGCCGATGAAGATTGTCAAAATGAAGCTTCATTAGAAATTTTGAAACCACATTATAAAAGTATCAACATCAAATTAGTAAAATGTGGTGGATTAACTCCAGCAATGCAATTAATTAAAAAAGCAAGACAATTAAATTATAAAATAATGATTGGATGTATGACGGAATCAACTGTGGGAATTTCAGCAGATGCTGTTTTAGCGCCATTATGCGACTATGCCGATTTAGATGGTGCCAATCTTATTGCAAATGATATCGCAAAAGGAACTAAAATTGAAAATGGTTGCATTCAACTGTCAGAAAAACCAGGTTTAGGAATTAAAATATTACATTAGAGGGCAAATATTTACTGTCTAAAATCTAAAAATTAAAGTATAAAATGAGTAAAGTAGTTTTAATTACAGGTGGCTCCTCTGGAATAGGAAAATCTATTGGCGAGTTTTTGCATCGTAAAGGTTACCTAGTCTATGGAACTAGTAGAAACCCTGAAAGAATTACCAATTCTGTATTTCCACTAATTGCTTTGGATGTTCGCGATAAAGTAAGTATTCAAAAAGCTGTCGCTGAAATTATTTCAAAAACAGGAAAGTTAGATATTGTAATAAATAATGCTGGTGTTGGTATTACAGGACCAATAGAAGAAATTCCGACCGAAGAAATCAAAAGTAATTTTGAAACAAATTTATTTGGACCTATTGAAGTCATGAAAGCTGTTTTGCCTCAAATGCGAGAGCAAAAATCAGGGTTGATAATCAATATTACATCAATTGCTGGTTACATGGGATTGCCTTTTCGAGGTATCTATTCGGCTTCCAAAGGTGCATTAGAATTGATTACAGAGACTTTAAGAATGGAAGTCAAATCGTTTGGAATTCATATCACTAATGTGGCACCCGGAGATTTTGCAACAAATATTGCGGCGAGTAGATTTCATGCACCTTTAATTGCAGGTTCTGCTTATGAAATTCCGTATGGAAAAACATTAAAAATGATGGATGAACACGTTGATTCAGGGAGTAATCCTAACGAAATGGCAGAAGCTATTTATAAAATTATTCAAAATCCTTCTCCAAAAATTCATTACAAAGTAGGTCTTTTTATGCAAAAATTTTCTATTGTATTAAAACGTATTTTGCCCGATAAAGTGTATGAAAAAATGCTGATGAATCATTATAGATTATAAGAAAATAGAGAAAATAGAATAGAATATAGATTTTCTTTATTTGAATTCGTAATTTTGCGCTTTATTAAAAATAAACACAACTACTTTAATATTTAAACTATGAAATTTTTTATTGACACTGCCAATCTAAACGACATTAAAGAAGCGCAATCACTCGGTATTCTTGATGGGGTAACTACTAACCCTTCGTTGATGGCTAAAGAAGGAATCACTGGGAAAAATAACATCTTAAAACACTACGTTGATATTTGCAACATTGTAGATGGAGAAGTGAGTGCCGAAGTAAACGCTACTGATTACGACGGAATGATCAAAGAAGGTGAAGAATTAGCTGATTTACACGAACAAATTGTGGTGAAACTTCCGATGACTAAAGACGGGATTAAAGCTTGTAAATATTTTTCGGATAAAGGAATAAAAACCAATGTGACTTTAGTATTTTCTTGTGGTCAAGCATTATTGGCGGCAAAAGCTGGTGCTACTTTCGTATCTCCGTTTGTTGGACGCTTAGACGATATCTCTACTGACGGTTTGAACTTAATTCAAGAAATTAGAGAGATTTATGACAATTATGGTTATGAAACTCAAATTCTAGCGGCTTCGGTTCGTCATACTATGCATATTGTGAACTGTGCTAAAATTGGTGCCGATGTTATGACTGGTCCACTATCAGCCATTTTAGGATTATTAAAACATCCTCTAACTGATATTGGTTTGGCTCAATTTATTGCTGATTTCGAAAAAGGGAACAAATAATTGCAGTTTCAATTTTTATAAATAAAAAGCGATTTTCAAATTGAAAATCGCTTTTGTTTTGGTATATATAGAAATTTGACTAGATCATTTTAATTCCTCTTCAAAATGAATATCAAACATATTTGTAAAACCATTCTTAATAGTTTTATCGGAATTTATAATTAATGTTCTATGTACTTTAGTAATAGCCCATTTGGCTCTTATATCTTCAAAGTTTTCACATTTTAATTCTGTAATAGGATTAAAATTATATTTACGAACATCTTTTTTCCATTGATCTATATTGTCATCCAAATTGATAGCAATAAAATTATAATCAGGATATTGTTTCTTAAGTTCTATCACCTTTTTATGAACGGCTATTAAATGTGAATTTAACTTTTCTGACCAAAAAAACAAGACGGTTTTTTGTTTAATAATGTCATTTGAAGAAATACTTTTCCCATTACTATTTATCAATTTAACTTCTGGCAACTTTTTTCCAACGGTTAATAATTGAATGGCATTTCCAATCTTTAATATTTCGTTCTTTTTGCTGTTGTCTGTAGAATATTTATGGTATGTCTTTAAAAATTCTTGGTTATTAACCATATTTTGATCTTCTAATAAATATTTCAACGCAATATTATTCAATACAATATTTTTAACTTTCTCATTTTTTATTAGTGTGTCAGCAATGTTCAATTTATTGATATTTGTTTTTAAAGCCAAATCTATTTCTGAAAAATGGTTGTGATAATTGATTGCTCCAACGTTGTTTAACATGTGATCGAGATACATGACAAAAGGAGAAAATTCAGTTAATTCTTTGTTACTGTAATCAATATTTTTTCTAAAAGCATAATAATCTTTCGGGAGCTTATCAGAAACATTTTCTCCTGTTCTCATTTTGTGAATTATGGGATAAATTTCCTTTTTGGTATAGTAAGGAAAGTTTACAATTCCATTAGCATAAATATCAAAATCATCACTCCATTTAATCTCTGCTTTTTTGGCAGTATAATATTTCTTATTTAAGTTGTTGATTTTATTAATGTAAGTATTGAACTTATCCAATTTATAATCAAATACTTCAAACATGTTGTTTTTGTCTTTTTCGTTTCTCAAATACATATCCATCAAGAAATTATTTTTTTGATCTCCGCGACCACAAAAAACAATTGATTCATCAAAATCTTTAGAGTCAATATGAACCTTTATACTGTCGTTTTTGTCGAAATAAACGTATTGATATTCAGGTTCATTCTTAAATGTATATAATCCGGGTGTAAGAGAATCAAATTTTTTAAAGAACGTATTATCTTTTTTGAGAAATAGTGTGTCAATAACAATGTTATTTTTACAAAAAAGCACATATGGTTTCGATGGATTTGCTACTTCACCACCAAAATAGGCTACATAATTATCATTTGAAAATTCTCTTTTACAAGAAGTACAAAATGACAAAAAAACTATAAGTACTAGTAAGATTCTTTTATAGGGCATTCTAAAATTAATAGTATTTGTTCTGAACAAATGTATTTAGATGCTTTTGAATTTATTGTTAACCAATAGTTAAAGTATATTTTATTATTTTTTTCAATTTATAAACCGCCCCAACTAACATGATTTTTTTGTAATTTTGAAAAACATAACTTTTCTAAATCATGCAAAAATCGCTTTCATTATTTTTACTATTTTTTCTAATAATCAATACCTATTCCCAATCAAAATATGGAAATCCAGAAGTTAATCCAACCACAATTCAAAATAATTTTGAAAA
>CAISUR010000305.1 GCA_903888655.1 uncultured Bacteroidota bacterium
AATCAACTTTGGCTTCATAACCCGTTTGTTGGAAAGCTGCTTTGATATCGTCTCCAATGACATCCATTGCTGGGCAACCGCTGTAAGTTGGAGTGATTTCTACTTCAACAATTCCGTTTATTAGTTTGGCAGAACGAACTACGCCCATTTCCACTATAGAAAGTACTGGAATTTCAGGATCGGATACTGTTTCTAGTATTTCGAATAGTTTTGGGTCGATATGTTCTGTTGTTTCTGTCATTTTTGTTTTTATGAGATTCTGAAACAAGTTCAGAATGACAAATCATTTCTTACCAATTCATATTTGGATAAGCTAATTGCATATATTGCATTTGTGCTAAAAGATATCCCATGTGTTCGCTGTGAATTCCTTGTTTTCCTCCTTTTTGGAAGTATTCAATCGTTGGGATTTTCAATGATGCTTCTTCTAAAATTTCGTTTATTTTCTTAAAGTAATTTGCTTTTAAAAGTGTTACATCTACTCCAATTCCATCGGCAACCATTGCTTTATCTGCGTCGGTTTGGTGAAAAAGTTCGTCGGTGAAAATCCATAAATCGTTGATTGCGATTTGGATTTTGTTATGACTTTCTTCAGTTCCGTCGCCTAATCTTCTGATCCAATCGGAAGAAAATCTTGTGTGATAGGAAACTTCTTTGATGCTTTTTTTGGCTATCGCAGACAATGTTTCGTCTTTGCTATTTTGTAATTCTTCTAATACTAATAAATGATAGACATCGAATAGAAATTGTCTTGCAATGGAATAAGCAAAATCTTGATTAGGTTGTTCAACCAACAAAACATTTTTATAGTCTCGCTCTTTTCTCAGGAATGCGATGGTATCCTCGGTTGCATTACCCCCAATTAATTGGGCTGCATACTGAAAATAACTTCGCACTTGACCGAATAAATCCAAAGAAATATTGGTCATTGCAATATCGGTTTCTAAACTTGGTCCGTGACCGCAAAGTTCTCCGAGACGTTGTCCTAGAATTAGAGAATTATCTGCAATTCCGTAGATGTATTGAATTAAATTGTTGTTCATTTTATTAAGGTTGTAGGTTGTAGGTTGTAGGTTATAGATGTTTTAGATTTTCCTAAAACCTATTACCCAAAACCTAACACCTATTTACATGTGTTTTAATTCGTCTGGCAATTCATAGAATGTTGGATGGCGGTAGGCTTTGTCCTTTGCTGGATCGAAAAGTTCGGCGCTATCGTCTGGATTTGATGCTGTGATTTGTGCTGATGGAACTACCCAAATACTAACGCCTTCCATACGGCGTGTGTACACATCGCGTGCGTTTTCCAATGCCATTGTGGAATCGCTTGCGTGTAAACTTCCGCAGTGGCGGTGTTCTAATCCGTTTTTACTTCTTATAAATACTTCCCAAAGTGGCCAGTTTTTCATAACATAATAGGTTGTGGGTTGTAGGTTGTGGGTTGTAGGCTATACTTTCTAAAACCTATTAACAAATACCTAAAACCTGAATTTATATTGCTTGTTTTACTTCCTTATTCGATTGTTTTTCAGCATATGCCATTGCAGCGTCGCGAACCCATTTTCCTTTTTCCCAAGCGTTTACTCTTGCAGCGATTCGTTCTTTATTACATGGTCCGTGGCCTTTTACAACTTGCCAAAATTCATCCCAATTCATTTCTCCAAAATCGTAAGATTGTTTTTCTTCGTTCCATTTTAAATCTGGATCTGGAATGGTTAGACCAATCATTTTAGCTTGAGGAACGGTTTGATCTACAAATTGTTGACGCAAATCGTCGTTGCTTTTACGTTTTAGTTTCCACTTCATGGATTGTTCGGTGTGAACCGATTCGGCATCTAATGGCCCTAACATCATTAATGCTGGCCACCACCAACGGTTTAATGCATCTTGCGCCATTTCTTTTTGCTCTGGCGTGCCTTCTGCTAAGGTCATCATAATTTGAAAACCTTGGCGTTGATGAAAACTTTCTTCTTTGCAAACGCGAACCATTGCTCGAGCGTATGGACCATAAGAAGTGGAACATAAAGGCACTTGATTTATAATGGCTGCACCATCCACTAGCCAACCAATGGCACCCATATCGGCCCAAGTTAGTGTTGGATAATTGAAAATACTAGAATATTTTGCTTTTCCGGAATGTAATTGTTCGTATAATTCTTCGCGAGAAATTCCTAAAGTTTCACAAGCAGAATATAGGTATAAACCGTGTCCGGCTTCGTCTTGGATTTTAGCCAAAAGCGCTACTTTTCGTTTTAACGATGGTGCACGTGTTATCCAATTTCCTTCGGGTAGCATTCCTACGATTTCGGAATGTGCGTGTTGGGAAATTTGACGAATGTGGGTTTGACGGTACTTTTCGGGCATCCAATCTTTGGGCTCGATTTTTTCGTCTCTTGCAATTCGTGCATCGAAGATTTCTTCTAGGTTTTTTACTTCTTTTTCTGACATACTTTTTTGAATTAGTGTTCAGCCTGCCTGCGGTAGGTAGGTGTTCAGTCGCCGTAATATTTTACTTTGCAGTAACTTTGAACGATTATTATTTTTTATTTCTCGCAAAGTCGCGGAGTCGCAAAGACCTTTTTTACCGCAAATTCGCTTATTATTATTTTTTTCTTTGAACCATTAAGTTATTTTAATGTTCATTAAGATTTTGTTGTTTTATATTTTATTTTTATTCAATTCGTTTACTTTCTAGCCCTGATTGGAGCAAGTATCCTTTTTTTGTTATAAAAGCACCTTGACTACGCTCGGCGTGACAAAAAAGATACTGCGGAAAGCAGGAATATGGATTACTGATAAATCCCTTGCCATTCGCTTCTAAACTCCAAAATCGACTACAACTTTGTCGGTTGTTGGAACGGCTTGACAGCTCAAAACCAATCCTTTAGCGACTTCGTGTGCGTCGAGCGCGTAGTTGACTTTCATTTCGACTTCGCCTTCTAAAACTTTGCATTTGCACGTGCTGCATACACCGCCTTTGCAGGCAAATGGTAAATCGGCTCCGGCTGCTAATGCGCCATCGAGAATGTTGTCGAAAGCTTCGTCCATCACGAAATGGAATTCTTTTCCGCCGTCGATGATAGTGATGTCGGTTCCGTTTACTTTATTTTCTACTATTCTTTGAATTCGTTTTTTATCTTCTTCGGAAATTCCGGAAGTGAACAACTCGTAATGTATTTTATCGCTAGCTAATCCGGCAGCTGTTAATTCGTCGCGTAATAGGAAAATCATCTCTTCTGGTCCGCAGATGAAACAATCGTCGGTTGCTGGAATGTCGATTATTTTTTCGGTTAAAACCTGAATTTTTTCTTTGGTAAATCTTCCGTTAAACAATTCGGAGGCTCGATGTTCTTTGGTTAGGAAATGAAAAATTTCGAAACGATTGAAATACAAGTTTTTAAGCTGTTCAATTTCCTCTTTAAAGATAATGGATTTTACGGAACGATTTAAATAAAATAATTTAAAAGTGCTGTTTGGCTCTGATTTTAAATGTGTTTTTATAATAGACAGAATTGGCGTGATGCCGCTTCCTGCTGCAAATGCTATGTAATTTTTGGCTTTTTGTGTGTCGATTTCGATATTGAACTTTCCGCTTGGTGGCATTATTTCTAGGACGTCACCACTTTTTAGCGTTTCGTTTACGTAGGTTGAGAACAATCCGCCATTGATTTTTTTAACGGCTACTTTCCATTTATTTTCGATTGGAGACGAACATAATGAATAGGAACGACGCACATCTTCACCTTCAATTATAGCTTTTAAAGTGAGATGTTGCCCTGGCTTGTATTGAAATTCTTGCTTTAATTCTTGTGGAATTTCGAAAGAAAGTACGGAACAATCTTTGGTTTCCTTGTAAATATCGGCAATTTTTATGCTATGAAATTTTGACATAACCACTGAATAATTTTTAACTAACACTTGTTAGTTTGTTATGCAAATTTAGTGAAATTTTTGATATGTTACGAAAACGTTATATTTTTTTTGTTTTAAGTATTTTTCTATTTCTCGCAAAGACGCAAAAACGCAAAGTTTTCTTGTCTTTTTATACAATTCCGTTTAGCAGGACTTGAATCATAGTTGCTTTTAGGACTTCGGGTTTGATTGTTTTTTTCTTCCCGTACCAAAGGTAAAGTGTTCTTAATGTTGACAGTGTTGAGAAAATTATGACTTCAATATTTAAGTTCTTTATTTCGCCGTTTGCTATTCCGGTTTTGATTATTTGTCGGAAACTTTCTTCGTAGTCGTTTCGCATTTTGATGAAATAAATTAAATCGTTGTCGGTTAAGTGCATCCAATCATTATTTAGGCAAGCTAGAGCATCTGAATTTCTAAGTGTAATATCGATGTGAAGTTGTATCACTCGTTCGATTTTTTGGATAGTTGTATTGCTAGAAGCAAGGATTTCATCTATTACGGAAGTAAATTCTTCGGCGATTTCGATGATGATTAAAACCAAAATTTCTTGTTTGGATTTGATGTGATTGTATAAACTTGCGGCTTTGATATCCATGGCTTGTGCAATGTCGCGCATGGTTACGGCACTATAACCTTTTTCTTTAAAAAGTTTGGCAGCTACATTTATAATTTCTGTTTTTCTATCGGTAATCTTCATCGATGTCAAATATATAGAATATTTTTAGTTGGGTAAATTTTGTTACAAGTTTGTAGGACGAATAGTTTTACTTTTGTCCTATAAATGTCCCTCGACTGCGCTCGGGATGACAAAAAATAAAATTAAAAAAAATAATTATGAGATTATTAAGTATGCTGGGCTTAGGTGGAAAATCGGAAAGCATTAAAGAGTTTGTGGACAAAGGTGCTATCATTATAGATGTGAGAACATCAGGAGAATTTCAAGGTGGTCATATTAAAGGTTCAAAAAATATTCCGTTGAATACTATTGCAAATCAAATTGAACGTATTAAAAAACTGAACAAACCTGTTATAGCTTGTTGCGCTAGCGGAATGAGAAGCTCTCAAGCGACTTCTATTCTGAAAAGTAATGGTATTGATGCCATGAATGGTGGCGGCTGGAGTAGTCTGGAAAAAAAGTTATAATTTAAAACTTAATAACAGGAACTTGCTCTTGCAAAAGTTTCATTTTTTGAAATAACGTATCCAAAAACCGCTGATGTCTTTCTGAATTAGCATTGAATGAGCGATGCGCTAACCCTTTTTGAATCGTATCAACCTCTAGCATAATAGAATAACATTCCTTTGACACATTCCTCTCGCAAAATCGTTCCCAGATGTAATCGACAGCAACCTCATTTGGATGTAACATATCGGCACCATAAAAGCGATAATCCCGTAATTCGTCCATCATGATTTCGTAGGAAGGGAAATAGTTATGAGTTGTGAGTTGTGAGTTATAAGTTGTGTGTATTGCAGTTACTAAATGCGCTTTGCTTCGTTGGTTTTCTACAAAACCGTCTTTAAGGTGCCGCACTGGAGAAACTGTAAATATCACTTTACAATTCGGATTTATTTTATAAATTAAATCAATCGTGCTTTTTATGGATTTTTCAATAACCTCAACTGATAAGATTTCTTTATCAAATTGATTTTGTGGCACTTTGTGACAATTGGCAACAACTTCATTGGTAGATTTTAATCGATAAACCCACGAAGTACCATACGTAATAATACAATGTGTTATTGAGCAAATTTGAAAATGAGTTGATGAGAGAATTTTATTTAGATTTTGAATAAATTCGTCTTTATTTTCATGGCTTACTTCAGAATGTACCTCATAACAATGCCAGCGCTCATTATGAAAAAATATATCTCTTTCAGTAAAATACTGTTGGTTAATGATTCTTGAGAGTACTTTTTCTATTGACACGGGATTAAAAATAATTCCAAACGGATTGCTCGTTGCTTGGAATTTATAGTACTCAAACTTTGCCCCAATATTTTCAGAAAAACAAGAGCCTAACAATAGTATTCTTGACGAATAATCGACAGGATGATGAGATTTCGTAATTGGAATTTTGGTACTGAAGTGCATGGAACTTTATTTTTAACAAAATTAGATTAATTTCTTTACAAAAAAACCTTTCAGTTTCCATAGCGTTAAAAAGTTAACCATAATAAAAACATGTGATTCCTGCAACTTATAGAAGTAATTATATAACCACTATTGGCTGCAATTAGTGACTTGTATCACCATTGGTTTTATTTCTGTAGTGTGGTTTGAAATTGTAAAACTGATTAAAAGAATTAAATGATAGACACCAATTATCAAACATTTTACTGGGAGTAGTCATTACACTTTAGTTTAAAGCCATTACATTAAAGCGGAAAAACATCACACACCAGTTTAGACGTATTACATAGTTGCGGAAACTCATTACCCATTAGTTTAGACACATTACATTAAAGCGGAAGCGCATAACACACCAGTTTAGAGACATTGAATTAAAGCGGAAGCGCATTATAAGTTAATTTAGACGCATGACATTGCAGCGGAAACACATTACATAGCAGTTTAGAAACATTACATTAAAGCGGAAGCGCATTATAAGTTAGTTTAGACGCATGACATTAAAGCGAAAGCGCATTATAAGTTAATTTAGACGCATGACCAAAGTGTTTATAATAATGACTTTACCTATTAAGAACAGAAACTATTTTCTTTAAATTAAATTAAATTTTTCTTAAGCAAATATTAAGAAAAGTTTGTTTTGTAGAAACTCTTTTTTTAAGTTTGTGTAATTCAAAAAAGTAAAAACTTTAAATTTTATCATTTATGAAAAATAGACAAACCGCTGTTTACGAAGCTTCTAAAAGAGTTAGAGCCATGTTTAGTACTTTTTCTGTGGAATTTAACAGCATTCCCGATTTACTTCAAGAAAAAGACCAATTAGATTCTGAAATAGCAGGAATCGAACA
>CAISUR010000306.1 GCA_903888655.1 uncultured Bacteroidota bacterium
GATGTAAACCAAAGATATGCTGATATAACTGGCAGAACAAGAGAAGAGTTACTCAATATTGACTGGATGAGCATTACCCATCCAGATGATATTAAAGAAAACATTAAAAATATGAAATTACTTAATGAAGGAGTAATTCTAGATGTTGATTTTACTAAAGCGCCTAAAGTATTTTTTAGTAGTATTTATTTAGAAAGTATTTTCCTTAACCTTATTACAAATGCCATAAAGTACAGACATCATGATAGATCTCCAGTAATAAAAATTCGAACATCAAAAGAAGAAAATGGGACTATCAAGCTTATTTTTTCAGACAATGGTATTGGTATGAATATGGAGCGAGTAAGAAATAAAATTTTTGGTTTATACCAACGTTTTCATAGTAATTCAGATAGTAAGGGAATTGGACTTTATTTGGTACATTCTCAAATAACAACTATGGGGGGTAAAATTTCGGTTGATAGCGAAGAGAATGTTGGAACTACTTTTACAATTAATTTTAAATAGGTAGCAACATGTTTACTACAATATTTTCAATTGATGATGATCCTACCACACAATTTCTAAATAGGTATATTTTAGAATCGGTTCATTTTTGTGAACATATAATTGAAGCAAATAATGGAGAAGATGCTTTATCTTACTACGAAGAACTAGAAAAGGGAATCATTCCAATTGAAAATCTTCCTGAAATTATTCTTTTAGACTTGAACATGCCTGTAATGGATGGATGGGAATTTTTTGAACTATTCAAAACAAGGTTTCCTAAATTTTTTGAAAAGACTAAGGTATTTGTTATTTCATCTACTATTAACCCTGATGACAATGCCAAAGTCAAAAACGAAAAAAATATTGAAGCCATTATATCAAAGCCTTTAGACACCGAAAAGCTTCACTTCATTAAATCTGCCATTGAAAACAAATTATCTAAATAGATTTCATTTATTTTCAGCAAAATTATTTGGTTTTTTCCCCAACGAAATAATCATTACTGTTTTTGAATAAAACGTTAAAAGTTGTTAAACTACCATAACATCGAGTGATGTATTGTTGTAGGTCAATTTTATCAGCTTCATCAAGATTACTAGCGTTTATTTTTTGTTCCATTACTCGTAAACGATCTCTTACCATAGTAATTTTATGAAAAAAAGTATCGATTGGAACTTCTTTATTTTGAGTAGGGGTTCCAGGTTCTAATATTAATTTTCCACCTTTCAATTTATCTGCAATAGCAACGGCTTCAGAAGCATCAGACCAACGTCGCAAAAGATTTTTTAAAGTTCGCTCCACTTCATAGAAACTAACCGTATCCACTTCGCCAATCACTGCATCAATTACTTCAAAATTGCTGTCAATTTCTATTGTTTCTATTCCACTTTCTATAAATGTTACCCAATAATGTTTAGATGTTACGTTAGTTACGACTCCAAGTCCAAATTCAACATGATTAATTCTTGAACCAATACCTAAAATATTCATAATTACCTCTTTTATTTTTTTTCAAATTTAAAAATTATTATGAGATATGGAAAAAAGAATTAGAATATGTTTTTTATAAAAGAATTACTTTATTTGGAAGATCAATTTTACAATTTTATCTTTCCCTGCTGCAATTGCCGTAACATTACCAACAAATCGAATAGTATACAAGGAACCTATCAGTACTTAATAGTTGCCAGGTATTTCTTCTATCTTTAGAATAAAACA
>CAISUR010000307.1 GCA_903888655.1 uncultured Bacteroidota bacterium
CAATCTATCGATAGAAGTGGTGGCGTTCATGGTAATAAAGGAACAGAAGCTGCTATTGCGGCACTTAAAATGGCTGAATTGAGAAAAGTTTCTGAAAATAAATAAATCTTAAAGTTTTAAAATAGCAAACCTATTCTTAATCGAGTAGGTTTTTTGTTTTTTATTATAGAATGCGCCCGATAGCGCGGATTTGCAATCCGTGCCAATTATCACTGATAAACAAATTTATAAAAAAAACTACAACTTTTTATCGTTATAATTTGTATTTCTTTTATTCTCTTTGTTGGCACGGATTACAAATCCGCTATCGTCGTATCGGCAGCTCGACCTGGACTTCAGCAAGAAACAAAGATCATTATTTAGTTAAAAAGTTAATTGAAAATAATTTCTTAAATCAATACACTTACTATCTAGCCCTGATGCAAGGGAAAAACCTCGCTTTTTGAAGCGAGTTTTGGAAAGGCAGCAGGAATAGGCATAACTGATAAGCCCCAAACCATTCGCTTCAAAAAAAATTGAACTTCATTTTCTTTTTTAGTATCTTGTTAACTATAATAAGCCATAGATTTTCCTTAATTTTGCTACCTTTGGTTTTTATGCGAATCTTGCTGAATACTAATAACTGAACACTGAATACTAAAGAAAAAATGTCGAGCATCATTCAATTACTTCCTGATCACGTTGCCAATCAAATTGCCGCTGGTGAAGTCGTTCAACGACCTGCTTCAGTGGTCAAAGAACTGCTTGAAAATGCCGTTGATGCTAAAGCTACCGATATTAAACTGATCATTAAAGATGCCGGAAAAGCTTTGGTGCAAGTAATTGATAATGGCGTTGGGATGAGTGTTACCGATGCGCGTTTGTGTTTTGAACGGCATGCTACTTCTAAAATACGTCAGGCAGAAGATTTATTTTCATTGCATACTAAAGGTTTTCGTGGCGAAGCATTAGCCTCTATTGCTGCGATTGCACATGTAGAAATGAAAACCAAGCAAGAGCAAGACGAATTGGGAAATCACATCATTATAGAGGGAAGCAAATTTGTTTCTCAAGAACCTGCTGTTTTGCCCAAAGGAACTTCGTTTGCGGTTAAAAATTTGTTTTATAATATTCCTGCTCGTCGTAATTTTCTGAAATCAGAAACGGTGGAATTGCGTCATGTGATTGATGAATTTCAACGAGTGGCTTTGGCGCATCCCAATATTTATTTCACAATGTACCACAATGGAAGTGAACTATTTAATTTGCCTAATTCTAATTTTAGACAGCGTATTGTTAACGTTTTTTCGGGGAAAACCAACGAAAAATTAGTTCCAGTTCAAGAAGAAACCGATATCTTAACCATTCAAGGATTTGTTGGAAAACCCGAATTTGCTAAAAAGAATAGGGGAGAGCAATTTTTCTTTGTCAATGACCGATACATTAAAAGCGGCTATTTGCATCATGCCGTGATGAATGCTTATGATGGTTTGCTGCCCAATGGTGCACAGCCTAGTTATTTCATTTATTTGCATGTGCCACCCAATACTATTGATATCAATATTCATCCAACAAAAACGGAAATCAAGTTTGATGATGAGCATGCCTTGTATGCTATTTTACGTTCGTCTATCAAACACAGTTTGGGGCAATTTAATGTGGCACCTGCTTTAGATTTTGATAGAGATCCTAACTTGGACACGCCTTATGAATATCAAAATAAAACAGCAGATTATCCAACGGTGCAAGTCGATAGCACGTTCAATCCCTTTATGGATGAAAAACCATCTAAATCATATTCGGGCGGTGGTGCATCGTATCGAAAAACAGAAACTTCTCAAAGTTGGGAAAGTTTGTATGTGGGTTTAAAACAAGATACGGTTGAGGTAGAACCCTTTGCATTTGAAAATGAAGAGGTAACGGCTTCCTTATTTGATGAAAAAGAAGAAGAGCAAACCATAAAACGAACGTATCAAATTCATAAAAAATACATTGTAAGTCCTATTAAATCGGGAATGGTTATTATTGATCAAAGCAGAGCACACCAACGGGTTTTATACGAACAGTTTTTGACCAATATGACAGTGCATCAGGCTTCTAGTCAGCAGTTGTTATTTCCGTTGCAATTGCATTTTTCAAATAATGAAATGAAATTAATTGCCGAATTGCAACCTTCATTAGAAAACACAGGTTTTGTATTTGAAGATTTTGCTACCGATGCCATTCATATTTCAGGAATTCCAGTGAATACTACTGAAAGTGAAGTTTCAATTGTGTTAGAACAATTGTTAAGCGATTTAGAAGACGGAATTCCCGACAGTAGTTTCAGTCAAAATGATACTATTGCCAAATCGATGGCAAAGAGTCTGTCGGTAAAAACAGGCGTTTATTTGACCGAAAAAGAACAAGAAAATTTGGTTAATAACCTTTTTGCTTGCAAAGAACCCAATGTTTCCCCATTTCAAAAACCTACTTTCATCACCATGCGTGTGGAAGATATAGATAAAAAATTTGCCTTATGATGAGAATAACGCCAGTTGTCAAACAACTATTGATTTTAAATATTATTTTTTATATCGGAGCACAGATACCTACAACACATGCGTATCCTTTGTTTTCGGAGTTTTATTTACAAAATCCAAACTTTAGAATATGGCAACCATTAACTAGTATGTTTATGCATGCGCCCCTGCCTAATATAACGCATATCTTTTTCAATATGTTTGCTTTATATTCGTTTGGGAGTGCTTTAGAACATTTTTGGGGAGGGACTAAATTTTTATTTTTTTATATTTCTTGTGGATTAGGAGCTATTTTTTTGAATGAAGGAATTCATTACTACCAATACCATCATGCGCTTTCTTTATTGCAAGATGCGAGTGTTTCTCCTCAAGACATCATGACTTTTTTAACTGAAGGAAAATACAATTCTAGAATACTTGATACTATTCCTTTATCTAATTTACAAGATATGTATGAAGCGTATAACTCCCAAACATTGGGTGCTTCGGGTGCTATTTATGGATTGTTAGTGGCTTTTGCTTTTATGTTTCCAACCGCAGAATTAGGAATTATGTTTATTCCAATTCCCATTAAAGCCAAATATTTTGTGCCTGGATTATTAGCGGTAGATTTATTTTTAGGATTTAAAGGGCAATCAATCTTTGGAGCTGGAAGCACAGGGATTGCACATTTTGCCCATATTGGTGGTGCATTAACAGGATTTATAATGATGTGGTTTTGGAAGAAAAATCAGTTTAACAATAGACGTTGGAATTAATATGACAATAATAGACGATTTAAAATTGCAATACAAAATTGGTGGTGTTGCCAATAGATTAATTTATTGGAATGTTGGTGTTTTTTTAGTGTCGCTGCTTTTCTTTTATCATTACAAGGAAGGTTATTTTGTATTTCCAACTTGGATTTCGGTATCGTCTAATCCACAAGAAGTACTTTATTTTCCTTACACAGTATTGACGTATGCTTTTCTGCATTCAGGGTTTTGGCATTTGTTTTTTAATATGATGGTGCTCAATTTCTCTAGTCGCTTGTTCTTGACTTTTTTTACGCAAAAACAATTTTTAGGATTGTATATTTTGAGTGCTATTTTTGCAGGAATTACTTTTTCATTATCTTATTTTTTATTGCATCTCAATTCCAATTTAGTGGGTGCTTCGGCTGCGGTGATGGCTATTTTGGTTGCCGCAACTACCTATCAACCGTTAATGGAAGTCCGATTATTGCTTCTAGGTAATGTAAAATTATGGAACTTAACGGCTGTGATTTTAATTCTTGATGCCATGCAAATTATGATTGAGAACACTGGTGGTCACATTGCTCATTTGGCGGGTGCATTATTCGGATTTATCTACATCAAACTGCTCGTTAACGGAACCGATTTAAGTACAATCGTAACTCGGGTATTAGATTTTTTTGTTACTTTGTTTCAGCCCAAAAAGAAAACACCTTTCAAAAGAGTACACGTTAATCCTAAAAAGCCAGTTACAAAAAGTCAAAGTAAAATAGTAGTCAAAGACAAAACGCAACAGCAAATAGACGAAATACTAGATAAAATAAGCCAATCAGGATATGACAGTTTAACGGCCGATGAAAAAGAATTTCTATTCAAAGCTGGGAAATAGATTTTTAAAGAAGATAAAAGAGAATAGATAAAAGAGAATAGATAATAGATAATAGAGAAGAGATACTAGATAATAGAAAATAGAAATATCCATATCTAAAAATTAAAATAACTTAGTGCCTTCGCGTCTTCGTGGCTAGAAAATATGAAAAGACTATCATGGTTCAATAAAGCAGTGTTTTTCGTCAATATAGTCATTACTGTATTAACGTTTCTTGCTTATGTATTGCCCTTTTTAGCACCAAAGTTGTTTCCGTTTTTATCGGCACTTACTTTAATTCTTCCTTTATTTTTAATTCTTAATGGTTTGTTTTTTATCTATTGGATTTGTCAATTAAAACGACAAATGATTCTGTCGGGAATTGTGTTAATTATTGGGTTTACTTTTGTCAACAAATTCTACAAATTTTCGTCTAACGAAAAACCAATTGAAGATAAAGATTTTATCGTGATGAGTTACAATGTGCGGTTGTTCAATCTTTTCAAATGGATTCCGCTAGAGCATATTGGCGATGATATCCTTGGATTTATTAATGAGCAAAATCCTGATATCCTGTGCATTCAAGAATATTCCGAAACAGCTAAAGTTGATTTGCGTGTCTATAAACACAAATTCATCTTTATGCAAGGAAAAAAAATCAAAACCGGGCAAGCTATATTTTCAAAATATCCCATTATCAATAAGGGAAATATTGAATTTCCAGAGTCCGACAATTTAATTGTGTATGCCGATATTCGCAAAGGTAAAGACACGATTCGAGTATATAATATGCACTTGCAGTCGATTAAAATTTCACCCGATGTGAATGAAATGCAAGACAACGTCGACTCCATTAGCCAGCAAAAATCGCAATTGGTTGTTCGACGAATTAGTGAGGCTTTTAAAAAACAACAGCACCAAGCCGAAATCTTGATGAACCACAAAAAACAATGTCATTACCCTATGATTATCTGTGGTGATATGAACAACAGTGCATTTTCGTATGTATACCGTAGCATTAGAGGGAATTTAAACGATTGCTTTGTGGAAGCAGGAAATGGATTTGGTCAAACCTATAACTTTAAATTTTACCCTGCTCGAATAGACTATATTTTTACGGATAAAAGCATGACGGTAAAAAGTTTTCAAAACTTCTCTAATTTCAAAAAATCCGATCATTACCCCATTGTAGCAAGACTGCTGATGGAGTAACCATGATTCATAAGTAAAAACACGTATCGTTGTTGGGTACTGTGGTCAAAAAATAGTTTTAAAATTTTCTTTTAATAGCTGGATATTAATTATTTGTGCTTTAGCAAATAGACTTATGGATAAAAGGAGAAATAATATCTTTGATTTCATAACGTTATTGTTTTATTATTTTTTTACTACCGATAGGGTGCCATCATAAATTTTCAACAAATAGGTTCCCGATGATAAATTATCAATTCTAATTTTATAGTCTACTGCCTACTACCTAATAACTACTACCTACAACCTACCACCTACAACCTACTACCCACAACCCACAACCCACCACCTACCACCTAATTCCTTACTCCTTCACCACCTTCACAATCTTTTCGCTTGCGTCCGCTCTACCCCGTCTTTATATTTTATGCAA
>CAISUR010000308.1 GCA_903888655.1 uncultured Bacteroidota bacterium
ATTGGTGTTGCAGGTTATCCAGAAAAGCACATGGAAGCTCCGAGTTTGGATAGCGACATTCATTTTTTGAAAGAAAAAATTAAAAATGGAGCCGATTACATTATCACGCAGATGTTTTTTGACAACAAAAAATTCTTTGATTTTGTTGAAAAATGTAGAATTGCTGGTATCACTGTGCCAATTATTCCGGGATTAAAACCCATTGCTACCAAAAAACAATTGAATTTGATTCCGCACCGATTCAGTTTAGAACTCCCAGACGATTTGATTATGGCTGTAGTGAAAGCAAAAGATAACGATCAAGTAAAACAAATCGGAATCGAATGGTGTATTCAGCAAAGCAAAGAACTCGTCGCTGCTGAAATTCCAGTATTGCACTATTATTCTATGGGAAAAGCCGAGAATATCAAAGCCATTGCAAAGGAGATTTTCTAATGCAAATTAGATCAAAATAATTATTATTTTCCGTTAAAACTAATATTTTTCCCGGTTCAATTTTTATCGATAGCTAATTTTACGAACAAAATTAGCTAGGGCATTTCCGTTTTTACTTAAAAAGAAAGTAGCTTTAGTCCAATTTTGTTTCGCATCATATTCATATTTAAAGAAAAATGTTTGAAGTAATTCTTCTCCAAAATCATTATCGTAAAAATCAATTTGATTAATATTGCTATTGGTATCATAATGATATATTGTCTTACAAGTGAAAATAAAAGTATTATCATTTTCAATTTCGGGATGAATATGTTTTTCGATAAATTCTAGTTTTCCATTAGAATTTAAATGATAAAATTCCTCTTCTTGGAACTTATTATTTCTGAAGCTTTGATATTTATAGATTCGATTTTTGTCATCATAAAAATAACAAAACTTGTCCAAAACAGGATTTTTATATTGTTCATTTTCGCTAACTTGTACTCTAGAAACAATTCTGCCTTTTTCATCATATCGAAATCGGATAATTGCAGGATGTATAGTGTCAACTTTATTGTCGATATGAATTGTGTCAGCGTATTTTATAGAATCTAAACGGTTGTTTTTTACCCAATAGTGAAAGAATTTTTGGTTTAAATCATAGTTTTTTCCATCTAATGTTATTTGACGTTCTTCAAGTGTAGATAAAGGAGGATTAGATAAAAAGTTAGGATAGGAATAATCTTGAGTGTTTTTCAATTCGCTGGGCATTAATTTAAGCTCAACTCCAAATGTTTCTGGACTTTCTATCAAGGTGCCATTTTCCAATTGTGCTATCTTGTATTGTGAAAGGTTTCCGTTATTGTCAAAACGTTCAAAGGAATGTAGCTCCATCCGATCCTCAGTTAAACTGTTAGAAGCATATTGAATCATTAAAGGATTGTAGCTGCTAAAAAAAGGATTGCATTTATTCAATAAAGTAGTAACGTCGTGATTAGTATCTTCACCAATGATTTCAAAAGAAAGCGATACTGATTCAACAGATCCTTTTAGATTTCTCTTTTGTAAAGCATTTTGAGAAAAAACCGGCTGAATTGCCAATAGAAAAATGAATAATCTAATCATAATATAAAAACTTTCGTTCAATTAAAATAGTTTCATTGGGTTCTGAAGTAGAGTTGTATTTCAAGGAAATCCAATTTCCATTGGAATCCAATTCATAGGTATATGTGTTGGTTTCAATTTTCCCTGACTTGAATTGTATTATTGTTTTCGAAATTAGATTATGATCTTGATAATAAACTGTTTTGATGGATTTATTATTATCAATTGTAATTTTACTTTTTTCACCATTGGCATTATATTCAATCTTTGAGGAAAATAATAACTTATCAGAAGTCATTGTTTCGCTGACAGGAAGATTTTTTGAATTGTATCCAATTTGGCTTACAATCGTAGTTTTTTTGTAGGGTCTGCCAATCGATTGCGCTAAATCATATAATTCGTTATTTTCCGATATTTTAATTAAGTTTTTATCAGAATCATATTCGTAAAAATGTTGATTGGAGATTACTTTAGAAATGGTGTCATTACCTGAAACCGATTTATATTCTGTTTTTTTAGTAATATTATTAACAGAATTATACTCATTTACAATAAAATAAGTGTCTGTAGAACTAAATTCACTTCCTGGGTTGTTTACAAACTTTCTTTTGATGAGATTTCCTTGTTTGTCAAATGAGTAATAATTCATCATTGAATTGGTGTTCAAAAGTGTCATAATACTTTTTATTTTTCCATTGTCCCAAAAGGTTAAGGTATCTCTATTGGTGTATTGCGATGGTATATAAAGTGGTCCTTCAATACTTCCTCTAGTAGATAATTTCCCTGAACGATCAAATTGGTAATCACCAACAAACCATTTGTTTTTTTTATATGTTCCAGCAGGCGGGTTTTGATAACAATTTGAAACAATAACTACTAAATTTTTGATTTTCCCTTTTAAAGAAAAATCAAGTATAGTATATTTATCTTCAGGCAAATTTTGCTTGATTAAATTTTTAGCTTCTTCATTTTGCGCAAAAGTCAAGCTGCTAACGAAAAGAAATAATATCAAAAAAAATAGTTTTTTCATTTTTAATGAAGAATTAAATTTAATTATAGATGGTTATTTATTTGATTATATAACTTACTACATTGTTTTTATTTGTTGGAATCTTATTCTAACACTTTTCAAATATAGCATTTAATACAATTTAAAGTATCGTTTCTCCATGGTTTTTAGATTGATAAATTAAGAATCCATTCTATCTTTTCAGCTATACAATATAAATAACCAATAAGGTTCATGGATTAGTAAATTTTAAGAAAAAATTGAAATACCTTTATTACCAAATCAATTAACATAATTTCCTAAACATATTCTTTTATATTTGTGCCACTTAAAAATTTTTAATGAGGAAGTTGTGTTTAGGGTTGTTATTGATGTCTTTGGCTGTTTTTGCTCAAGACCACAACGATAGTAATGCTATAGAAGTTTCCTTTTTTAGAGGAAATGTGCTGCCCCATACCACCGATTTGTATCATTTGCAAGGCCATCCAGATGGCGTGTTGCTGAGTTTTATAAAACAAACTCACGGCAAAGACGAGTGGCAATCTGCTTATAATTTTCCGGATTATGGAGTCTATTTTGAGTA
Organism: uncultured Bacteroidota bacterium; assembly: GCA_903888655.1. Taxonomy (GTDB): domain Bacteria; phylum Bacteroidota; class Bacteroidia; order Flavobacteriales; family Flavobacteriaceae; genus Flavobacterium. The sequence goes on from CAISUR010000308.1 coordinate 3,111, forward strand.
TCAAAACTACAATAATGACTTTCTAGGAAAAGTATATGGATTTGGGGCTTTGTATAATTTTTATTTTTTAAATCGAAATTTAGAACTCAAAGTATCTCAAGGAATCGGATATGCAACCAACCCATATGATAAAGTAACTAATAGTAAAAACAAGGCATTTGGATCAACTTTGATGGCAAACACCAACATCGGATTGTATTACAAAAAAGAAAATATCATTGATAAATTCGGAATTCAAACAGGTTTGTTGTTTACTCATTTTTCAAACGGAAGAGCCAAAACTCCTAATAGTGGCATTAATACATTGTTGTTTAATGTTGGAGTGAATTATAATTTTTCTAACGAAACTAGAAGAAGTATTGATACATCTTTAGCAAATAAAAATTATAAAGAATCCATTAAATATAATTTTGTATTTCGTTCTGGAATTAGTGAAAGTCCTGTAATAGGTAGTGGTCAGTATCCATTTTACCATATCGGATTTTATGCCGACAAACGTTTGAATAGAAAAAGTGCGTTACAATTGGGAACCGAATTATTTCTAACCAATTGTTTGAAAGATTATATAAAATATATGGCAGTGGCTTTTCCCGAGAAAAATGTTGCTGCCGATACCGATTACAAACGAATTGGATTGTTTACAGGTTATGAGTTGTTTGTGAATAGAATTTCACTCGAAGGTCAAATAGGATATTATGTGTATCAACCCTTCAGGAACACCATTTCAATTTATGATAGAATAGGATTCAAATATCATTTCACCAAGCAATTATTTGCAGGTTTTTCTGTAAAAACACACATGTTTGAAGCAGAAGCATTAGAGTTTGGTATCGGAGTAAGGTTTTAAATTTTTTAAAATGAAAAAATGTTGTCTTATTATAGGTTTGCTGTTGCTTTTCATTTCTTGTGAAAAGCCAAGTGAATGTATCGAAAGCACCGGAAATAATGTTAAAAAAACATTTTCAGTAAATCCTTTTGCCAGAATAAAAGTCTATCGGGGCATTGCAGTAGTAATCACACAAGGAACTGATTACAAAGTTGAAGTACAAAGTGGTAGTAATATTATCGATAATATTGCAGTGAATCAACAAGGTGATCAATTGATTTTTAAAGATAATACTACCTGCAATTGGTTACGCGATTATGGTCAAACAACCATTTTTATTACCACACCAACGCTGTCAGAAATTTATTCAAAAACCGACAGAGATATCAGTTCTAATGGCGTTCTAACCTATCCTGTTCTGAATCTTTTTGCATTAGATGTAGATGGAGATGGCGAAGACGCAGCAGGAACAGGCGATTTTCATTTAACCATTAACAATTCGCAACTTGCAATTCAAAATAATAATGTTTCCAGATACTATATTTCGGGAACTACTACTGATGAAATATTAGATTTTTGGGCGGGTGATGGTCGCATTGAGGCAGGCGATTTAACTGCACAAACCATTGAAGTTTATCATCGAGGTTCTAATGATATGATTGTAAAACCAATCCAAAGCATTACTGGCAAAATGGTAAGTACGGGTGATATCATTCTAAAAAACAATCCGCCAATAGTAAATGTGGAGCAATTGTATATGGGACATGTAATTTACAATTAGTTCTTGGTTTTCTCCCTAAAAATGGTTTCTAAATTTTTGCTTTTCAAACTAATTTGAAGTGCTTTGAAACCGTTTTCTTGCGCAAAATCAAACACCGAAGAACGGCAATCGTTTTCCGTTTCAAAAGTCAATTCCCATACTTTATCATGGGTGTTTTTATATGACTTTAAATCGGCTAATGTTGTAAATAAAGTTTCGTTTACCACTTTATCAAATTCCACTTCGATAATTTGTTCTTTAATTTCAGAAACCAACTTGTCTAATTTTTTATCCGTAACAATTTTACCGTTATTGATGATAATCACACGATCACAAATCGCTTCTACTTCTTGCATAATGTGCGTGGAAAGAAAAACCGTTTTGTTCTTGCCAACATTCTTAATCACATTTCTAATTTCAACCAATTGATTAGGGTCTAAACCCGTAGTGGGTTCATCTAAAATCAACACCTCCGGATTGTGCAGTAAAGCGGTTGCTAAACCTACACGTTGGCGGTATCCTTTCGATAATTGGCCAATTTTTTTATGGCTTTCTGGTGATAATCCGGTTAATTGAATTACTTCTTCAATACGCGATTTCGCTACTTTATACACGTCAGCATTGAACTCTAAATACTCACGAACGTACAAATCCAAGTACAACGGATTGTGTTCTGCCAAATAGCCTACCGAAAGTTGTACGGCTTTTTGGTTGTCGTTTACATCATTGCCGTTTACTGATGCTTTTCCTTCATCGGCATTAATGTACGTGGTCAAAATTTTCATCAAGGTCGATTTTCCAGCCCCATTCGGACCCAGAAAACCCACAATTTCTCCTTTTTTTACTGAAAAAGAAACCTTGTCTAATGCTTTTTGAGCACCATAACTTTTGGAAATATTTTGAACTTCTATAGACATAACTTGATATTTGAAACAAAGGTAATAAATACTAAAGGAAAACTAAAACCTATACTAGTAATAACGTTAAAACCTAATTTTTATGATTTTACGAAAACGTTTCCGTAACTTTTTTTAAATTTTTTACAATGGTTTAACATTTTTTGTTACTTTAGCAAAACAGAAAACAACAATGAATACAAAATTCACAACATATTACAATTATTTCTTTTATTTCTTCTTCGGACAGAAAAAGGGATTGGTATTGTGTTATGTAAAAAAGTAAAAAAAACAACAAACAATATATAATCCCGATGTAAATCGGGATTTTTTTTGATTAAAATTTAACTACTCATGTATTCAGAAAATTAAGTATCATTTTACCAAACGAAACTTAATTTCTAAATGGTTCAAAAAAGCATATTGAACTATAAATTTAGTAAGATTAGAAGAATATGATTACGACAGCAGCCAGACTTAATGGCGTTCAAGAATACTACTTCTCCAGAAAATTGAAAGAAGTAAGACAATTAATTTCTGAAGGAAAACCAATCATCA
>CAISUR010000309.1 GCA_903888655.1 uncultured Bacteroidota bacterium
TGATGATTGGCACTTTGGATTAATGTTAAGAGATATTACCACAACATATAATGTATGGAGTATCAACCAAGATGAATACAATACTATTAAAAATGCTATTGCTGGTCAGAACGAGGCATTGCCTGAAAGCACGGAAATCACTTTACCTAAAGCACAATTTGGTATGTCAAAAAGATTTGATTTTCATAATGAAACGAGTCTTCTTGCGTCTGGAAATTTGAATATGCAGTTTGTAAGAACCAACGATTTACTGTCAACTTCTCTGGTAAGTATTGATCCTGCGTTAGGATTTGAATACAGCTATATTGATTTAGTTTTTTTAAGAGCTGGAGTTGGAAATTTTCAAACCGTTACGCAACTAGATAATACCAAAAAATTAGGGGTTCAACCTAATATAGGTTTAGGTTTTAAATATAAAGGGATTGAAGTAGATTATGCCTTAACTAATTTAGGAAATCAAAGTGCGGGGTTGTATTCTAATATATTTTCAGTGAAAGTAGATTTAAGCATTTTTAGATAATTGTTATGGTAAAAAAAATACTGATTCCATTATTTCTATTCTTTTATTTCATTGGTTTTTCTCAAAATATGGCTTTGTCCGAAAAAGCTTCGGTAAGTATTCTTACCTGTGGAAGGGGTGATGAACTTTACACAACTTTTGGTCATACCGCTATTAGAATTAAGGACTCCATAAACCATTTAGATGTAGTGTACAACTATGGTGCTTTTGATTTTAGAATTAAAAATTTCTATCTAAAATTTGTAAAGGGAGATTTGCAATATTTCATTAATGCAAGCTCCTTTGAAGATTTTATCTTCGAATACCAGAGTGAGAATAGAGAAGTAGTAGAGCAAACCTTAGATTTTTCAATCAAACAAAAGCAGGAACTGTTTGAGTTATTAAATGCTTCCTTGTTTTCTGACGAACGAAGTTACACCTACAAATTTATTGACCGAAACTGTACTTCAATGACAGTTGAGAAAATCAATAAAATGATTGGTAGTGATTTGATTCAAAAAGTTGATGACAAATCCATTTCTTATCGCGAATTGTTGTATCCCTATTTCGAAAATCATTTTTATTATAAACTGGGAATCAATATTATTTTTGGAGCCAAAACAGATTCAAAAGCGGTAAAATTATTTCTCCCCGTTGAATTAATGCACAGTTTAAGTAAAGCTAAAAGTAACGGAAAACCTTTAGTGAATAAAACAGAAGTAATTGTAAAAGGAATTCCTTTACAGGCTACATTTTCATTCATTGCTAGTAATTACTTTATTGCGTTATTACTTTTTTTAATAGCGATTACCAATAAGAAGCCGATTTTTTTAACCTATCTTTTTGTTGCAGGATTCTTAGGATTATTTCTTTCTCTTGTAGGATTGTATTCGTTACACAAAGAAATTTTGTGGAATTATAACGTACTTTTATTTAATCCTTTATTTTTAATTTTTCCTTTGTTAAAAAGCAATTGGGAAAAGAAAGTCATCGTCGTTTCATTTGTAATGTTGGGAATATATCTAATGGTAATGATTACTAAACCCCATTTTTTCTTGATGATTCCTTTTATTGTTCTGCATTCTTATATTCTTTATAAATTAGTTACTAAATTAAAACAAAATACCTCCAAATAGTGTCGAGCTTTTTGGAGGCATTTTTAAGAAAATAGTTTGTCGGTTTACAAACTATAATTAAAGTTTATTCCCAATCTATAATTGGCTTTTACGTTTCCGCCTGTAAGATTTTGATTAATGGGCAACATCGCATTCAATCCCAAAGAGAGTTTGTTTTTGCCAATTTCTAATCCAAATTTACTAAACAAAATATCGCCTTTTGTCCCAATTACGTCTTGTTGCACTTGCTTATTGGAAGCATACACTTCACCTGCAAAACCAATTTGAGGAACTAATTTAATAGGTTTTAAATCTAATAAATAAAACAACGTACTACCATAATTGAATTGATTGCCAAACTGATATTGTTTTTGATTTTCAGTTTTGATGGTATAACTAATTGCATTGTTTAGTCCGAGTTGCTTTCTTTTAAGAACATATTCCGTCACTAAAATATAATCCCAACTTCCGGTTCCCAATTGAAAACTAGGGTTTAAAGTGCCATTATTGTCAGTGTTATATTTCCCAGTTGGAGCTTTCACACCGCCACCCATTTGCAATTTATGAGAATACACTGTGGTACTATCTACTTTAGAAATAACCACACCATACATCCCCATAACGGTCAAATCCCCAATGCCTGATATACTTTCTTTTCCTGTCGCTGGAATCGTTCTGTTGTTGTCATGATAAGGCAACAAAGCAGTCAATTGAATTCGTTTTGTTATCGGAATTCTAGACCAAACCTGAATGGTATTGAAATTTTCATCGATCCAAGGCGAATCATTAAAGATTCCTTCTTTGGTCGTATAACTTTGGTGTACATAGCGAAGTCCAACAAAATTATTGTTCAGCATCGAGCTAAACCCCATGCTTCCTCCGCTTGCCGAACAACCGCAGGCATCACATTCATCATCCTCTTCTAAAAACACATAGTATCTTTTGATGGGATTAGGATGCACTAAACTATCTTTTTCTGTGGCA
>CAISUR010000310.1 GCA_903888655.1 uncultured Bacteroidota bacterium
GTAAAAAAGTTTTGTTTTTTATTGATAATGTTAGCTTCAAGTATTTCTAATGGTGCTACTACCTATTACATTGACTCTGTTTCGGGAGCTGATACCAATAACGGTACTTCGATAAATACACCATGGAAAAATGTTACCAAAATAAATTCTATGACATTTCTTCCCAATGATAAAATTTTATTAAAATGTGGAAGTGTTTGGAATGGTCAACAGTTAAAATTTTTAGGTTCTGGATTGGCTACTTTTCCTATAATAGTAGATCAATATGGGACTGGAGCTAAACCAATATTAAATGGAAGTGGTCCCACTAAACCTAATGGAATCACTACTGCCGATCAAGGAGTGGTCTATTTATATAACCAAGATTATATTGAAATTAATAATCTAGAAATTACGAATTATCCTATTACAGCTGCTTCAACTACTGATCCAAATAGTATTTTCTTTATTGGAATATCGGATGGTACACTTAACAATAATCCTTTGGGAGCGGATAGGAGAGGAGTGATGATTGCATTACAAGACAAAGTTTCTACAACAACTACTACTAACTCTGTTTGCAATCATATTTACTTAAAAAATTTATACATTCATCATATTAAGGGGCAATTAGGGAATGGTGATGTTGCAGTAAATAGTGCTATTCCTAAAAGAACAGGAGGAATTTATTTTGCGGTTCTCAATGAAAACTCCGTAAGTAATTCAAGATTTAATGATGTTTTGATTGATGGTTGTGAACTTGCTTATTGCGAAAATATTGGGCTTGCTTTTGATAATGAAGATAATGTTTACTATCCAGGAGGGACCGAATTAGCTTCTTGGACGGCTCGAAAATATACTAATGTTAAAGTAAGTAATAATTCTATTCATCATATTGGTAAAAATGCCATGATTATTAGATGTACCGATGAAACAGGTTTAATAGAACATAATGTTTGTTATGAGACTGCTTTAGGTACAACAGGAAATACCATGTTCACAGCTAGAGCCAAAGGGACGGTTTTTCAATATAACGAAGGATATTTTAATAGAGCAGCTACACAACAAGTAGATCCTGGAAATATTGATGGAAGTATGTATGATCCTGATCTTGGTAGTGTAGGTATTATTTTTCAATATAGTTACAGTCATGACAATTCTCACGGCATTTATTGGGGATGTAATGCAAGATCTACTACCAATAATACTTCTGGAATTCCAGATCCTGAAGATGTTGGTTGCACTTTAAGATATTGTATTAGCCAAAATGACCGTGGTGGAATAGTATATTTTAATTATGCCTCTGCCGGAAATGAAATTTATAATAATGTATTTTACATAAAATCAGGAATTAGTCCAACCATTGTAAAGGAAAACTCGGGTAATCAGCACACCTATAATTTTTATAATAATATTATTTATAATTTGAGTAATGTTAGCTCTGGTGCAAGTTATAATTTTGGAAGCTCAGGACAGACAAGAAGTTTTAAGAATAATACCTTTTATGGAACACATCCTTCAGGGGAGCCACAAGACCCAGCTAAATTAACTACTGACCCATTGTTTATTAATCCAGGAGCGGGAACCATAGGTATAAATTCTTTATTAGATGGATATAAATTGCAAACAAATTCTCCAGCTATTGCAAGTGGTAGATTAGTTTCAAATAATGGTGGATATGATTTTTATAGTAATGTTGTTTCATCTACAGCGTCACCTAACAGAGGAGTATATGAGGGCACAGGGATGTTAAATAATCCTATTTGGAATGAAAACTCTATTGCTATTTATCCAAACCCTATTGAAAATAATCAATTTAATATTCTCATAAAAGAACCTTTGAATGGAGATATTGAACTAGAATTATTTAATAGTTTAGGGCAATCTATATATAAGAAAGTTGAAGCTAATAATGCAAGTACTTCAATTGTAATAAAGCCAGATTTAATATTGGCGAAAGGAATGTATTTTGTTAGTTTGAAAAACGAAAAACAAATATTAACTTTTAA
>CAISUR010000311.1 GCA_903888655.1 uncultured Bacteroidota bacterium
AGCTTTATAATTTTTTAAACTAGAATCTGCCGAAGTGGCATCAAATACAATGTTAATTTTATCTTTTTCTATTTTTTTTATTAAACCTAAAATTCCATCATTCGAATAATTAAAATTGTTTTTTCTGCAAAATTTCGCTCCAATTGAATCTTTATTACGATTAAAGATATAAAGATTTTTAAAAAAATTTTTTCTTTTACATTTTATATAAAGATCTATGCCTATTTTTCCAGCTCCTATTATTAGACCATTCATAAAATTTATTTTATATTTTTTGATTTCTCATGAGGGTTTATAATCATTTCTGAAAAAAATTGTTTTCTATTTAAAATAGGCGAAAGATCCTCTAAGGGCGGAGATACTATCTTATTATCCGCTGCTAATGTTAAGGACAATTTTGGATAAAAACTTTGTTCCGGATCCATAAAGACATCGCATATAAGAGGATATTTAGCTCTATTGATTGTAGGTATTACTTTATCAAAATCTTTCCAAGATTTTATAGAAAAATATTTCATATCAAAGGCTTTGGCAATTTTAGAAAAGTCTGGACAAGAAATTCCACTTTTATTATCTGTTCCGATATATCTACCTTTAAATAAATTTTTTTGCGTATGTTTAATCATTAAATAACCATCATTGTTAAATACAAAAATTTTAATTGGTAAATTATGATGAGCTATAGTTTGTAATTCTTGAAGATTAAACATCATACCACCATCGCAATTAAGATTTGTAATATTGCCTTTTTTACTTGCAAACGAAGCTCCTATTGCGGAAGGTAAACCAAAACCCATCTCACCAAGTCCAGTTGAAGTCATCAAACGCTGGTTTTTTTTGATTTTAAATGCCTGATGTCCTGATAACAAGGCAGTGCCCATATCAGTTGTGATAATATCTCCTTCGGATAATGAATCACATAATTTATCTATAAAACGATAAGAATTTAAATATCCATTTTTATCGTCGTGTGTGCGCTCTATTTTTGGATAATCTTTTTTATATTTATTGCTTCTAATTACCCAGTTTTTTATATTTTTATGGTTTAATTTTATTTTATTTTTATTTTTTGTTAAAAAATTTATAAATTTATTTGCATCCTGTAAAATCGGAAAATGGACTATATCTTTTAATTTATTTAATTCATCCTGATCTATATCTACATGTATAAACTTTGCTTGCCTTGCAAGCTCTGAATGTTCATACCCTATCATTGGTATTGCCATCCTATTTCCTATTGATATTACTAAATCGCAATTTTGAAGAATAAAATTAGAATGTCTGTTTCCATAAACACCTGGACTCCCAAAATTAAGCGGATGATCGCTAGTCAACATATCTAGGCCAGCCCATGAAAGCAAAGTAGGAAATGGATAGTTTTTTAATAACAAATTTAACTTTGAATCCAAACCAGATTTTCCTAATGAAAGTCTAATTCCATGACCCAACCAAAAAATTGGTCTTTTGCTTTCTGAAATAGCTTTAAAAATTGAGGTATTATTAATTTTAGTTAAAAAATTTATTTTTTTATCTTTATACGGTTTAATATTTTTTTTGTTAACTGAGCTTCCTTGAATATCTATTGGAAAGTCTAACCATACTGGTCCTGGTCTGCCCTCTAGACATATATTATATGCTTTTTCTAGTTCATAAATAGTAGAATTGATATCTAAAATTCTTTTTTGATATTTAGTAATTTTTTTTACCATTAATGTACTATCGAAACCTTGTATTCCCCACATTCTCATTTCTTTCATAGATTTAATAAATCTGGTATTTTCTTGTCCGGAAATAATTATGCCAGGAATAGAATCTGCCCACGCACTCATGACTCCCGTAATTGCATTTGAACTACCTGCTCCTGCAGTAACTAACGCGGCAGTTATTTCTTTTTTAACTCTATAATAAGATTGCATTGCCATTGTGGCGGTCTGTTCATGATGAACGCAAATAATTTCTGTGTAACCTAATCTTTTTATTGAATCAAAAATATGAGAGTTTGCAGATCCGATAATTCCAAATATATATTTTATTTTCTTTTTTTTTAAAAAATCTGCAATAAGATCACTAACTTTTAAAGTATTGCTACTCATTTTTTTATATTTATTTTGTAAAGTAATCTTTTAGTTTATTAATTACATATTCTAAATGTTTTAATGATAAACCTGGATACAAACCTATCCAAAAAGTATTATTCATAACAAAATCAGTATTTTCTAATTTTCCATGTACTCTAAAATTTACTTCTTTCATATAGGGTTGTTTAATCAAGTTCCCAGAAAATAATAATCTTGTTCCAATTTTATTGCTGTTTAAATATTGGATAATATCATTTCTGTTATATTTGGTATTATTTACCAAAGATAACGGAAACCCAAACCAAGAAGGTTCTGAATTTATCTCAGGTTCTGGTAGTATTAAAAAATCTTGTAGATTTTTAAGATTTTTGTATAAAAAATTAAAATTTTCTTTTCTTTTTTTTATAAAGCCATCCAAACGATTAAGTTGTCCAAGGCCACAA
>CAISUR010000312.1 GCA_903888655.1 uncultured Bacteroidota bacterium
CCGATCTCGAATGCTTCTTATCAAAATTATAAAAATATTTATTTCTTTGATAATCTTTCGGTTAATTCTACTTTTGATTCAAATAAGGAGCATATACTTTCATTGAAATCGTCAAATGAATTGAATGGTAAAATTCAAGGAAAATTTGAATTTAATCAAATAAAAATGTTAGTTCAGAACTCATTAGGTAGTTTATATGCCAATTATAAACCACATATCTTGAATAAAGGACAATATTTAAAATTTAATTTTTCAAATTTTAATCAAATTATTGAAATTCTTGATCCCAATATTTCGCTCAACAATGATGCCGTTTTGAGTGGAACTATAAAAGGTGATGATAACTATTTTAAATTAAATTTTAACTCCAGAACCATTGATGCTCTTGATACTCATTTTGATAATGTTAGATTAGAAGTTAATAATAAAAATCCGCTTTATAATGCTTATATTCAGATGGATAGTATTAAAAATAAACATTATAAAGTAAGAGATTTTTCGCTAATCAATGCCACTTCAAAAGACACCTTGACTTTTAGAACCGAATTTAAAGGAGGAGAAAATGGGAAAGATTATTTTAATTTAAACTTATATCATACGATTGATAAAAATAATCAAAACATTATTGGATTCAGTAAATCAGAAATCATGTTTAAGGATTTATTATGGTATGTAAATGAATCAAAAAATGATAAAAACAAAGTGCTTTTTGATAAAAAATTAACTACTTTCAATTTTGATGACATCATTATTTCTCATGAAAATCAGTCAATTCAACTAAAAGGACTAATAGATGGAAAATCTAATAAAGATTTGCAATTAACATTTCACGACGTAAATCTGAACAAGGTTACTCCAACTATAAAACAATTCAAATTTGATGGAAAATTAAATGGAGAAGTATTTCTTAAACAGAACAGTACAATTTATCAACCTACTGCAACATTAGAAATAAAAGATTTATTGATTAATGACAAGGCTCTTGGTGACCTAGACCTTACCATAAAAGGGAATAATGAATTTTCGAAATTTGATATTGATTCGAAAATTGAAAATAAAAACCTGAAATCGTTTACTGCGAAAGGAAATTTGGAAATCGTTGACGAATCCACTTTAATCGATCTAGATTTGAATTTTGATAAATTTAATCTAGGAATTTTAAGTAATTTAGGAGGAGAAGTTTTGTCCAATATTAGAGGTGTTGCTTCTGGTTCGGCAAAAATAAGTGGAAATGTTAATGATATGGATTACAGCGGTCAATTATATGTGGATGATGCAGGATTAACAATTCCTTATCTGAATGTTGATTATAAAATTGAGTCACATTCATTGGTAGAAGTTACTCAAAATAAGTTCATTGTAAAAAAAACAAAGATTTTTGATTCTAAATTTAACACAGAAGGCACGATTGAGGGATTTATAAAACATAAACAATTTGGTGATTGGGAACTTGATTTGGCAATAAATTCAAATAGAATTTTAGCATTAAATACTAAAGATCATACTGATGTTGCCTATTTTGGAACAGCATTTATCAACGGAACTGCCACTATCAAAGGGCCAACAAACGCGCTTGAAATTGATGTCAATGCAAAATCAGAAAAAGGAACTGACATTAAAATACCTATTAATGATGCTGAATCTGTAGGCGAAAATAATTTTATTCACTTTTTAACTAAACAAGAAAAAGCAGGTAAAAACATAAAACAAGCAGAATTTGTTAGGAATTATAATGGACTTCAAATGAATTTTGAATTTGCTATTACACCTGTTGCAAATATAGAAGTTATACTCAATAGAGAGTCAGGTCACGGTATGAAGGGAAAAGGTGTTGGTACGCTAAACATGAATATTAATACTCTTGGAAAATTTGAAATGTATGGAGATTTTACCGTTTGGGAAGGTTCTTATAATTTTAAATATGGAGGTTTAATTGATAAGAAATTTGACGTTAAGAAATACGGTTCCATTGTTTGGTCAGGAAATCCATATAATGCAACTTTAAATCTTGAGGCTGTTTCTAAAAATATTACTGCAAATCCAGCGGTATTAATTGATAATGCTTCTTTTAATAAAAAAATACCTGTAGATGTTGTAATTGGATTAAAAGGGACTATATTCAATCCAGAACCTGATTTTACTATTAATTTTCCAAATGTAAGTTCAGTATTGAAATCAGAAATAGAGACAAAATTAAGTGACAAAGATACGCGTCAAACCCAAGCATTGTATTTACTTTCAACGGGAGGATTTTTAAGTCAAGAAGGATTAAGCCAGTCACAAGTTACTAATAGTTTTTATGAAAAAGCAGGAGCTTTGTTCGGGGACTTATTTAATGATAAAGATGGGAAGGTTAATTTTGATGTTTCATATACCTCTGCCGATAGAACAGCTTTAAAACCTACAGACGGAAGAGTTGTTGCCACAGTAACCACACAAATTAACGATAAAATTACCATTAATGGAAAGGTTGGTGTACCAACAGGAGGTGTAACCGAAACTACAATAGTCGGCAATTTTGAAGCGCAATATCGCGTTAATGAAGATGGAACTTTAAATTTAAGAATCTTTAATAAAGAAAATGATATAAATTACATTGGTCAAGGAATTGGTTATACACAAGGTGCTGGAATTTCTTATGAGGTAGATTTTGATACCTTTAAAGAATTAATTCATAAGATTTTTAAGAAAACCACTATTGAAAAAGAGAAAAAAGTTAATGAGCCATCACCAAAAAAAGATTTACTTCCAGATTATATAAAGTTGAGGGATGATAAGAAAAAAACGGACGATAAACCAAAAAATAATAGTGAAGCAAAAAAACCTGATGAAAACTAACTTCAGGTTTTTTTGTGCTTCAAAATTTATTTAAGAAAATCAAAACTTATCAACGAAAACGATTGAATTTAGCAAATATTATCATATGTTTAAAA
>CAISUR010000313.1 GCA_903888655.1 uncultured Bacteroidota bacterium
GGTTATGGCAGCAATGAAGAAGATTTATTTTCCTTTGCCACAGAGCTTCCCGATGAGTATTATGTCGTTTCTGCCCGAGCCCCTTTTGATATGATGTATGGAAGTTATGCATGGTACGCCATTAACTTTGATGCCGATGAAAATAAATTTTCAGATATTGGACAAGCACAACAATCAAGAGATTTAATTGCTAATTTTATTGATGAATTGATTGAAAATTATCCTATAGATGCTAGCAATGTCACTTTGATTGGTTTCAGTCAAGGTACAATTTTGAGTAATGCTATTGCTGTTTCTTATCCAGAAAAGGTTCAGCGTGTAGTGGCTATGAGTGGTTATTTCAATCCCGAAATTGCAGTAGAAAACTATCAAAACAACGATTTTAGCCAATTAAAAATATTTGCTTCTCACGGAATTGTTGATCAAGTAGTACCTGTTGAATGGGCTCGAAATTCCATTCCAAAACTTAAAGCCCTTGGAATTGCAGTGGAATATAAAGAATATCCTGTTGGTCATGGTGTAACACCTCAAAACTTCTTTGATTTTAAAAAATGGTTGGAATGTTGATGCAAAAGATATAAATTAATAAGTATTATCCCGTAAAATTCTATTCCTGTCCATCAGGATTATCACTCCCAGTAACTTTACTTCCAACTTGCCCATCACCAGAATAAATGGTAGCTCCTCCTTTGGTTAAAACATAACCATTTTTGGGAATCAATTGGTATTCATCTTTAATCCACGGCTTCCCTTCTCCGCTTCGAGATAAAATAAATGATTTTTCATCGGGTAAAAAAACTTCAGCTTTATCTGCTTTTTCATTAAAAAGTACATAAGCACATAAAGTTTCATCATCCGTGTTTAAATTATTAGCAGGATTCAATTGAATTCCTGTAAAAATTCGAACACATTCTTTATTAAGTTTTGACCATGTATAACCAGCCGAAGCTAAACATCCATTTTCATCTTTATCGGCACCAATAATTGTAGAATCTTTACGCTCTTTTTTTACTTTAGAAATATCATTTTTATCGCTATCCTCTGTATTTTTGCAGGAACTAAAAATGGAAAGTATTACCACAATAATTATCGTTTTTTTCATTTTTGTAGGTTTAATATTGTTGCTTTGGATAAAGGTATGTATCCATCATTATAAAAGTTACCTTGCCATCTTTTTCAACAAAATATTTTAATAAACATTCACCCCAATATTGACCATCGCTATACTCTGCAATAATCCAACGGTGATTTAAAATCTTAATTTTACTGATAATAAACTTTTGAACTCCAAGCTTTTCTTGCCCAGTGTATATGTTTCCTTTTGGGTTGTCATTAAAAGCTAATAATGATTCTTTAATTTGTGGAGCTAATTTTCTTACATCATAGTCTGCAAAATAATCTCTTGCATTTTCATTTTTTTCTAATGAAAAATGATCAGCATCGTCCAATTGATTTGTAATTTGTATAATACTATCTTTATAATTTTTAATTTCGGCTTTATTGTTATTCTTTTCAAAAGCTAATGCTTTGCTATAATACATATAC
>CAISUR010000314.1 GCA_903888655.1 uncultured Bacteroidota bacterium
ATCAAGAAGATAGAATTGTTGGAAGAATTGCCGCAATTATTAATTGGGACGAAGTAAACAACCAACAAAAAAAGAAAGTTCGCTTTGGTTGGTGGGATGTTATTGACGACATCGATGTTACCATCGCATTGTTGGAAAAAGTAACTGAATTAGGGAAAAAAAACAATCTTGAATATGTAGAAGGACCCATGGGATTTTCTAATCTTGACAAAGTCGGTGTTTTAACAGAGGGATTTGATGAACTGGGCTCCATGATTACTTGGTACAACTTTCCTTACTATAAAGAGCATCTAGAACAATTAGGTTTTGTTAAAGAAAAAGAATATTTGGAAAATAAATTTCCATTTTCAAATGTAAAAACCGATTCATTTGAAAAGATTGTACCGTTAATCAAAAAAAGATACCAACTCAAAGAATTAAATTTTACAAAGAACAAAGACATTATGCCTTATGTAGATAAAATGTTTGATTTGTTTAATGCTTCCTATGCAAATTTATCTTCATTTGTAGCGATCACTGATGTCCAAAAAGAATATTTCAAAAAAAAATACATAAGTTTTATTAATCCTGAGTACATTAAATTTATAATGGATAATGACAATAATATGGTAGCATTTAGTATTGTAATGCCTAGTTTTTCTCGAGCATTACAAAAAGCTAACGGAAAACTATTTCCTTTTGGATTTTATCATTTACTTAAAGCTAAAAAAGAAAGCAAAGAAGTTTTATTCTATTTAATTGGAGTTGATCCAGAATATCAAAGCAAAGGAGTTACTGCAATAATATTTGACGAATATTACAAAACTTTCACCGAAAAAAGAATTCTAGATTGCATTAGAACTCCTGAATTAGAAGATAATATTGCTATTCATCAATTATGGAAACACTTTGATCCTGTTACATTTAGAAGAAGAAGAACCTACAGAAAAGATTTGTAAAGCAGGAAACCTAATTTTTTTTGAGCACTTATATTTTTAGAATAATTATTTAATTGGTTTAAAACTAATTGCTGTTCCTCCACCTTTTGCTAAATTTAATTTAATTTTCGATTTAGCCGTAACTCGTACGGTTTTTATACTGTAACTTTTAGGATTATTTTTCCAATCAGCATCATTTCCATCTTGATATACAGTGGCTTCGTAGTTTTGATTTGGCGAAAGAAAATCTAATTTGATTTCGGTTTGACGCGCATTTTCATCGGTTATAGCTCCTAAAAACCATCGTTCTCCATGTTTCTCCTTTCGAGCAATAGTCAAATAATCACCAGGTTCTGCTTGCAGATATTTTGATTCTTGCCAATCAACAGCTACGTCTTTAATAAACTGAAAAGCATCTGGATAACGCTCATAATTCTCTGGCAAATCGGCAGCCATTTGTAAAGGAGAATACATGGTGATGTATAATGCCAATTGTTTAGCTAACGTTGTATGAACTTGTTCGGTTTTCTTAGGATCATAATAACTCATTTTGATTTCAAAGATACCGGGTGTATAATCCATTGGACCTCCTAATAATCTTGTAAATGGTAAAATTGTTTCGTGCATTGGCGGGTTTCCAACACTCCAACCATTAAACTCATTACCCCTAGCCGCTTCGGCCGCAATATAGTTTGGATACGTACGACTATAACCCGTTGGCCGTGAACTCTCGTGGGAATCAACCATCAGTTTATTGTCGGCAGCACGTTGAGCAACAAAATTATAGTGATTTACCATGGTTTGTCCATCGTGGAATTCTCCCCTAGGGATAATGCGTCCAACGTATCCTGTTTTTACAGCGGGATAGCCATATTCCTTCATTAGATTGAATGCTCTATCCAAATGTCTTTCATAATTAGCTACCGAGCCCGAAGTTTCGTTATGCATGATCATCTTTACGCCTTTAATTTTTGCATAATCGGTTACTTCTTTGATATTAAAATCAGGATAAGGGGTTGTGAAATCGAAAACATTTTCTTTCCAATTGCCAAACCAATCCTCCCAACCAACATTCCATCCTTCTACCAATACGCCATCAAAACCATTTTTGGCAGCGAAGTCAATATATTTCTTTGTGTTTTCGGTGGTTGCACCGTGTTTTCCTGTTGGCTTCAATTTACCATCAGCAGCATTTTGTGCATTTTGTGAACCTGCATAATCCCAAGTGGAACGTCCAACATGCATTTCCCACCAAACACCGACAAACTTCATGGGTTTGATGAATGAAGTGTCGTCAATTTTACAAGGTTCATTTAGATTTAAAATCATCTTTGAACTCACAATATCTCTTGCATCATCACTTATCATAATAGTTCGCCAAGGCGATACACAAGGAGCATGTAAGTAGGCTTTATCTCCGATAGCATTTGGTACTAAATGAGAAGTTAATTGGTATTCATTTGGTATTAAATCCAAGTGCATTACTGGATAGTTTACGACCGCTGCTTCAAAAATGTTGATGTAGATTCCTTCAGTAGATTTCATCATCAAAGGCGATTGAATCACATATTTACCTGCAATAGATTTTAATCCAATACCATTATTTTTATCAATGTTATCGGTATTAACTTCTGATAATTTGGTTTCCATATAAGGATATTCTTGACTATCAAAATCGCCTGGAAGCCAAAAAGTTTTGTGATTCCCAGATAAGTTGAACTGCGTTTTCTCATCAGAAATAATAAAATAATCTAAATTGGATTGTTTCGGAAATTCATATCGAAAAGCAACACCTTCATTATATACTTTAAAAATAATATTTAACTTTCTGTTGGTGACTTTCTGTGACAATTCATAAGTCATTTGATTGTATTCATTTTGAATAGTGGTTTGTTCTCCCAAAACTGGATTCCATTCTTCTTTTACTGATTGAGGAGTTACCTTAAGAATAGTAAAACCCTTTTCAAGCGATTCCATTCCTTTAAGTTCAATCCCTAAAGTACTTTCCTTGACGATAGTTTTGTTTTTATAACTTATTGAATAAGTTGGTTTTCCTTCAGCAGATATCGAAAAATCTAAA
>CAISUR010000315.1 GCA_903888655.1 uncultured Bacteroidota bacterium
CGATATTGTGGCGCATACCTATCAAAACATAGAACTAACTATTCCCTATAATGGACAGCAAGTTACTCTCGATTTATATAAAGTAGATTTATTTTTTGACGGATTTCATATAGATACCGACAAACAAAAAAATATTTCCTGCCAAAAAGGGGTATTTTATCGTGGAATTATAAAAGGAGATTATACTTCACTTGTTAGCTTTAATTTCTTTAAAGATGAATGCAACGGAATTGTTTCCAATAAGGAACTTTCTAATTTAGTTATTGGTAAATTGGATAAGAAAAGTAACACTAATGATTATATTATTTATGCCGATGCTAATCTAAAAAAAACAAATAGTTTCCATTGTGATTTTAAAGATGATGAATCCAAACGGGTTCTTTCTTCCAATAAAACAGCTACTGTAGCAAGATGTGCAACTATGTATTTTGAAATAGATTATGATTTATTTACAGACAATAATAGCAGTATTACCGATACTACTAATTGGATGACTTCTGTTTTTAATAATGTTCAAACAATCTATTCCAATGATGGCATTACAGTTTCATTAAAATCTATGTTTATTTGGACAACAGTAGATCCTTATGTAGGTGCTGGAACCGCTTCGACCGATTTTTTATATAAATTCCATCAAGTTCGCCCTGTTTTTGATGGTGACGTAGGACAATTAGTAAGCATTGAGCCTCAAGGATTAGGAGGTGTAGCGATAGGCATTAATGGACTTTGTTCTCAAGACAATTATAGCTATTCTGATGTGAGTTTTTCATATGAAACAGTCCCAACATATTCTTGGACAATTGAAGTAATTACACATGAGTTAGGACATTTATTAGGCTCTCCTCACACGCATGCTTGCGTTTGGAATGGCAACAGTACTGCTATAGATAATTGTGGTTCTTCGGTCTTTGGATCTACTTCTGAAGGATATTCATGTATTTCCACTCCTCCTATTTTGCCTACTACTGGAGGAACGATTATGAGCTATTGTCATCTGGTAAATAGTGTAGGAATTAATTTTAGCAATGGTTTTGGACCACAACCAGCAACGCTAATATTAAATTCTATAAATGGCGGTGCCTGTTTGAGTACCGATTGTATTAATACTTGTATCAATACTGTTTCATCCATCGCTGTAAATACGGTAGATGCTACTTCAGCTTTAGTTACCTTTAGTGATTCTGGAGCAACTTCAAGTTGGCAAGTTGCTGTTTATCCTTTGGGAGGCACGCCTAATTGGGTTACAATAACATCTAACACTTATTTAGCAACGAATTTAACGCCCGACACCTATTATATTGCCGAAGTTCGTCCCGATTGTTCCTTTGGTTTAATTTCTGGAAGTAAAAAAATGATTTTTGTTACCGCTGGCGATTTCTGTAATGGTCTTGTGTTTACCGATTCGGGAGGAGCAACCAACAATTATAGTGATATGGAAAATGTCACTCGAATTATTATTCCTAATGTACCCAACAATAGCATCACTATAACATTTACTGATTTTGCTTTTGAACAAGATTATGATTACTTATATCTTTATAATGGCAATTCCATTGCAGCTCCTTTATTAGGAAGTTTTACTGGAACAACATTACCTGGAACATTTACCTCATCGGCTGCAGATGGATCCTTAACCGTAAATTATATATCAGATCAATTTGTAAATTATTCTGGGTTTATAGCCAACATTTCTTGTACACCCAATTTAAGTGTCAATAATTACAATGGTTATATTGATTTTACGTACTATCCTAACCCGAGTAATGGAAAAGTAATAATTTCATCAAAAACACTTTTAAATGAAATTTTAGTATATAATCTAATGGGGCAATTATTATTCGATAGTAAAGTAAATGACTTGAATACCTCTATTGATATTTCTTCATTTTCTAAAGGCACTTATTTCTTTAAAACCAGATTTGAAGGCAATAAAGAAGCTAATTTTAAAGTAATTCGAGAATAAAATTATTTGAAATAAGCCACATTGTATCAAGGTGGCTTCTAGTTTTTTTGAAATAAAAGGTCTTATAACAACATTCCTCGATCTTTAGCTACAGCTGCCAACTCAGAGTCTTCACATCCTGAAATACCTAATAATTCTTTCATTTTTTCTTTCCTAGTTCTAACGGAGCTTGACGAAATAGTAAAATATAGTGGAATATCATCATATTTAATTCCTTTACTTAA
>CAISUR010000316.1 GCA_903888655.1 uncultured Bacteroidota bacterium
TAATTTACGTATTTCAACAAAAACTTTTTCAAAAGAAACAATTACTCCTTTTTTTAAAAATTATAAAAAGGGAAATAAGTTCAAACATATCTACAGTGCCTATGGAATTAATTGGGTTGATTTTAATGAAACGCATTCTCCAGAAGCGCTTTTGAAACAATTTACAATACAAGTCAGACGAAATATTAAACTATCTTATGCATCCAATCCTGAAATTTCGTATGCTACTACTATGGAAGAATGTAAATTAGCCTATACGCTGATAACAGAAAATGCTAAAAAAGGAAATTATGACGTTCGTTCATTCGAAGACTTTGGGGATACGATTTTAAAGTTAATTTCAGCAAATAAAGCTTATTTTGTACTTGCTAAAATCAACAATGATATTAAAGGTGTCGCTTTTTGTGTAAAAGGTGGAAATGGATTGACTTATATAACAGGCGGCACAAAAAAAGAAAAACCAGATTTAAAGATTGGATATTTATTGCATTGGGAAATAATTAAGAAATCTTTTGAACTTGATTATCGTGGTTATAATATTTCAATGGGAGGCTCTAAAGGTGTCGTCGAATTTAAAGCAAAATTCAATACTGAAACCATTTTGTTTGATGAACCATTTTACAATTTTATTATTAATCCATTTCTTTTTAATTTATATTTGTGTTTTAAAACTATTTTGTCAAAACACAAAAAAAGCATTTCGATGTTATTGAGACAATTTAAAAAGACTAGTAAGTGAAAATTGAAAATAAAGATTTCTGGGAAAAAGACCAGATAATAAGTACACAAGACATACAGAAAAACGCTGCCGATTTTGAATTATTCATGTTTCAAGAAGCGCAACAGCGATATAAAGATAATGGAAAAATGAAGGAGATAAAAATTTTTGGTTGTGGAACAGGTCGCGAAATAGGCGCCGTTGCAAACTTTTATAATCCTGATCGAATTGTAGCGTCTGATATCTCGGAAAATATGATTAATAAATGTAGAGCTAATATTGTGGAATGGGGTATCGATTCAATTACGGAAACTCAAGTCTCTAATGCAGTTTTGTATAAAGGCACAAAAAATACATTTGATCTGGTAACATTGCTTAATAGTATGCTTACTTATGTGCCAAAAAGAAGCGATCGTTTAACCATTTTTAAAACTTCACTAGAAATTTTAAAGCCAAATGCCTCATTAATAGGAACAGTTCACAATCAAGTGGGAACTCCTCTAAAAACTTTTTATTTTAGAATTAGAAGTTTATTTTCACTAATTTTAGGGGAAACAGTTGGGAATAGAAATACTGGATTCAAAGGATTTAAAGTTCAAGGATATTACTATAGTAAAAAAGGATTACAAAGAGATTTAGAAGCCGTAGGTTTTAAAAATATTGAGATTTACTCTTTGGAAGAATATTATTTAAAAAATAACCAGACTTACAATCGAAAAAAAGGATACAATAATCTAATTTTTATTGCGACAAAACCTTGAATGAAGTAAAAAAAAATAATTTTTTCTTTTCTTTAGTGGTTTGTACCTATATGCGCCCTAAAGCCTTACTAAATTTACTAAATTCCGTAAAACTTCAAGAGCTTTATCCCAACGAGATTTTAATAATTGATGGGTCAACCAATAATGAGACTCTTGATTTGTTGAATACAAATAGTTTTGTAAACCTTGCTTATTTTTTAGTTTCTAAAGAGCAAAGAGGATTAACTAAACAAAGAAATTTTGGAATATCTAAAGTATCTTCATCTTCTGAAATAGTTTGTTTTCTAGATGATGATACGATTTTAGATAAAGATTATTTTAAGAATATAATAGCAACTTATACCGTTTATCCTGATGCATTAGGAGTTGGTGGTTATATAACCAACGAAACCAATTGGCAAAAGGTTGAAAGTGATTCCGAAATTAAAAACAATGAATTTTATTTTGACGGGTTCAAAAGATTAGATGGTTCAAGGTTTGTATTGCGAAAAAAACTAGGCTTGGATGCCGATAAACCGCCTGGTTTTTTGCCAGAATTTTCACACGGTCGCAGTATTGGGTTTTTGCCGCCATCAGGAGAAATTTATCAAGTGGAACAATTGATGGGAGGAGTTTCCTCCTTTAAAAAGGAAATATTCTTGGAGGTTCAATTTTCACATTATTTTGAAGGTTATGGTTTATATGAAGACGCTGATTTTACCTTACGACTATCTAAAAATGGCAGATTGTTTGTAAATACAAATGCTCAATTACAACATTTTCACAATGAATCTGGTAGACCGAATAAATATACTTACGGAAAAATGGTTGTTAGAAATGGGTGGTATGTTTGGAGGATTAAATATCCAAATCCATCATTAAAAGCAAAATTAAAATGGCATTGCATTACCGTATTACTAGCTATTGTTAGATTTGGTAATGTTTTTACAACTAATAAAAAAAGAGAGGCTATTACTGAAACTTTAGGTAGATTTGTGGGATGGTTAAGTTTATGGTTTAATAAACCAAAAATTGTTAATTAATTTTCTAATGAAATTTTTAATTATTACACATGTCCCTCATGGCAATGAAGATGGAAGATTTTTTGCTTATGCTCCTTTTGTTAGAGAAATGAATATTTGGGCAAAATATATAGACGAATTAATTATTGTAGCTCCATTAACGCTTAAAGAAAAAACATCTATTTCTTTTAATTATGAAAAACAAAGAATAAAATTTATTCCCATAAATGAGTTTAATGCAATTGGTGTTCAATCAAAATTTAATGCAATTAGGGAGGTGCCCAAAATAGTTTTCGCTATTTATAAAGCAATGAAAGAAGCAAATCATATTCATTTGCGATGCCCTGGGAATATTGGGTTATTGGGTTGTATTGTGCAAATATTTTTTCCAAATAAAATTAAAACTGCCAAATATGCGGGAAATTGGGATCCAGATGCCAAACAACCATTGAGTTATAGAGTCCAAAAATGGATTTTGAGTAACACATTTTTGACAAGAAAAATGCAAGTTTTAGTTTATGGTACATGGCAGAATCAAAGTAAAAACATAAAATCTTTTTTTACGGCAACTTATTCAGAAGAAGATAAAATTTCAATTGAAGATAAAAATCTTCAAGATGAAATAAAATTTATTTTTGTAGGTACATTATCTAAAGGGAAGAATCCTTTATATGCCATCAAAATAGTAGAAGAAATTGCAAAAAGTTATTCAAATATTTCATTAGAGATATTTGGAAATGGTCAATTGTTTCATGCTTTAGAAAAATATATTGAAACCAAAAAATTAAAGCATATAATTTTTTTAAAAGGAAATCAAAAACTGGATATTATAAAAACTGCATATATAAAAAGTCATTTTTTAATTTTACCATCTAAAAGCGAGGGTTGGCCAAAAGTCGTAGCAGAAGCAATGTTTTGGAAATGTTTGCCAATTGCGACCCAAGTTTCATGTGTTTCCAATATGTTAGATCATGGAAACAGGGGTATTCTACTTTCAGAAAATATAGACAAGGATGTTGATTCAATAAAGAAAGTTTTAATTGATCAAATAGAATACAATAGAAGAATAAAAAATGCTATTAATTGGTCTCGTAATTTTACAATTGATAAATTTGATCAAGAAATAAAGACCTTACTTAAACAATGAGAATCCTACAAATTATAGATACTTTACAAGCTGGTGGGGCAGAGAAAATGGCCGTTAATTATGCTAATTCCTTGGCGGAAAAAGGTTACTTTTCTGGGTTAGTAGTTACAAGAGAGGAGGGTGTTTTAAAAAATAAAATTGATGATCATGTAAATTATTTTTTTTTAGATAGAAAAAAGACGTTTGATATTATTGCAGTTTTAAAATTAAAGCATTATTGTATCATAAACAAAATAGACTATTTACAGGCTCATGGTTCTTCATTTTTTATTGCTATTTTAGTAAAATTATTTATTCCCAAAATTAAAATTTTATGGCATGATCATTCAGGTGAAAGAAGTAATCAAGATATTATAAAAAATAAAACTCTATTTATTTGTTCATTTTTTTTTGAAGGAATTATAGTAGTTAATCATTCTTTAAAACAGTGGTGTGAGAAAAAATTAAAAACAAAAAAAATAATCTACTTACCAAACTTTACAATATTCAGTCCTGATAAAAAAGAAGAAACTGTTTTAAATGGTAAAGAAGGAAAGAGGATTTTATGTTTGGCAAATTTAAGAAATCCTAAAAATCATGAGTTTTTATTAAAAGTCTCTGAAAAAGTAATTGAA
>CAISUR010000317.1 GCA_903888655.1 uncultured Bacteroidota bacterium
AACAAAATCCAGCGAATGGGCAATACAACAACTAATTATTCTTGGATTATTACTGACAAATCCGGAACGGTATCAACATATGGTGCTGTTCCTGAAGCAGTTTTAACCGATAATTCTGGAAATGCGGTCAAATGGATGCTCAATAAAGTACAAGATATCGATGGAAATTACATGGAGTACTTTTACACCACAAAAGCATTTACTGATGGCACAAGCACAACTTCAGGAGGAAGACAAATTTACCTAAAAAGAATAGAATATACCAAAAATACAACGCTAGCAGCTCCTTATTCTGTTTTTTTTAACACAACAACTGCTGTTCCTTCAAGTAATGGTCCTTTTACAAGACAAGACAAAAGCATTAATGCGCGTTTAGGATTTAAAGAAATAACAGACGATGTTTTAGAAAGTATAGAGGTTAAATATGGAACAACTCTTGTTAGAAAATACCGATTTATTTATAAGCAAGGAGTTTTCAAAAAAACTCTTTTAGATAAAATTCAACAGTATGACGAAGCAGGACAATTATTTAATGAGCATTCTTTAGATTATTATGATTATTCTACCGATAATGGTGGATTACCTATGTTTGGTCCTGAACAAGGTTATGATAATGGCTTAGCTAAAGATGTAGATGGCGGTATTTTATTTAATGACATATTACACTCTTCTGCAATTGGCGCATCACATGGTTCAAATTGAGGTGGTAGTCTAGGATTTACAATCGGGTACGCTAGTATTTTTAACCCACTTACTCTAAATTTTTTAGGTCAAGATGGAACGGCTGGATTAACAGGAGGTATCTCTGGTTCAAATAATCAAGGTAAAATTGCCCTAATTGATATTGATGGTGATGGCTTACCTGATAAGCTATTCCAAGATGGTGGACAATTACAATATAGAAAAAACACTGGTTTAGGATTTTTAGCCCCACAAGATATTAATACAGGTCCTAATTTTTCAGATTTTTCAACCTCAAAGACCTCTTCAAAATCATTGGGTTTTAGAGCTACTTTTTTTGGAGGGTTTGCTGGTTATGACAGAAATTGGACAACGACAAACATAAATACATTTCTTGAAGATGTTAATGGTGACGGTCTAATCGATGTTGTTAGTGATACGAATGTTTATTTTAACACAATTAGAGGAAATGCTATACCTACTTTTAGTTCACAAAGTTCAGAGGCTCCCAATGTTATTTATCAAGATGCTTCAATGGTTCCTACTCCTTCGGCGACTACTCAAGACGGTCCTCCAAATAATGTTTATGATGTAGTAAAAGTATGGGAAGCTCCTTATAATGGAACTATTAATATTACTGGTACAGTTTCTTTAGCAAATGCTTCAAGTTCTGATGGCGTTTTATTCTCCATTGAAAAAGGTACTATTTCAGACCTTTCTCCTATCCCCGTTACAAATGTTGTAAATACAGTTTTTCCAGGCTATCCTATTGCATTAACCGGAAGTAATAGTAATGTTATTAATCAATCTTCAGTATCAGTTGCTAAAGGACAACGTATTTTTTTTAGAGCAAACTCCATAAGCAATGATGTCAATGATTTAATTAATTTAAGTAACTTATCAATATCTTACAGTTCAAACGTGAGTAATAGTAATACTCTATCAAATGCTTCTCAATTCGATGCTAATGGTTTACCTTTTACTAGTTCGTCATCTACAGATGGTTTTATCATGTCTGCTAATCAACAATATAATGCACCGTATCCTGGACAATACATCATAACTTGGCCTACAATAACGATTCCTAGTACACTGCCATCAAATAGCAATATTTCAAACTTATCCGACGAAGTTGATTTTATTGTTTACAGACATGATGTTATTAAAGCTTCCGGAGCTACTAGTAGTTCTAACCCCTCAGAAACAGTAACACTACTTCAAAAAACAAGAGTTAAAGTATATAATAGCTCAACACAATATGTAATTCCTTCAATAGGAAATATTAATTTATCTTCTTCTGATATTTACAAAACATTTACAACTAATTTAGATGGGACTCAAACACCAGATACTTCTGCAGATGTTTATTTTTCATTTCATATCGTGAGTAATTCAAACTTAGATTGGAAGGCTTTGAATACATGGAAGCCTCAAATAAGCATACCCAATAGTCCTAATTGTAATCCTGCAACGCCAGATGCTAAAACGGTTTATGCTACGCCTAATATGTCTGTTTATAATACAATTGTTACCAATAACACTTTTGTTACTCCACCTATTTTACCAATAACTGGAAATACTGCTGTTGGATATCAAATGCAAACTGTATTCCCTCAGGTGAGTGGCGCAGCGAATTTTGGTGCTGTTAATACATCAAATACTATTCCAAGAGAATTATATATAACTGTAAAAGGATCTAATAAAAATTTGCTTTTTAATGGAACATCTGTTCCAACGACAATAGCAGATCAACAATCAGGATTGGCAAAATATAAAATTGTAATAAATAATGATGGGTCTATAGCTTCTATTTTTAGATATAATTATTCAAATGATAATTATTCAACGACAACACCAACATCGTATGCATTACCGATTAATTTACCTATTACTATTTGTTTTCAAGCTCATAATAATCCATTATTATCAAGTATTATTAAAAATGATCGAGTTTATTTTGAGTATTTCACAAACGATGAAACAATAGCTAGTTCATTGACCGCAGTTCCAGGAGGTGCTTGTAGAATAAAATCAGATACTGATTACTGGGTCACACCAACGACGTCGAATCCATATCCTCAAAATGTTAAACCAAATGTTTATATCATCAAAGGAAATAATAATTTTGGACCAAAATATAGGGGATGGGGTCAATTTGCTTATAAAACAGAGGTTTATCCAGCTGGTGCAATTACATTAACTTCATTAGTACCTTTAAAAGAATTTGAAATGTACTTTGATCCTGCTGCTTTTAATTTAACTCAAACACAAGTTTCTAATAATAATAACGCAATTAACAATTGCATTACAAATCTTAACGCACAATATCCCACACAATCAGGTGCAGCTTATGATGCAGCTTATCAAGCTTGTATTGATACTAATAACCCTTATGGTAATAAAAGAATTGGAATTTTAACTCCAAATAATCAACCAAGTTTACCCAATTGGTATGGCACACAGACAGAAATGTATGTTTCAGATCAAAAAATGAGTCCAAAAAAACAAAATACAGAAGACATAACACCACAAATAAATATACCAAGTGCACCAATATCTAATAATACCGGAGCTTATGGTATCATAAAACAATCTAAAAGTACAACTAATAGTATCTCTGCTGGGTCGGGAGTTTCTGTATATACTACGTTTGGTAATTTTACTGGGTTAAATGATTTTAGCGATGTCAATGGCGATCGTTATCCCGATTTTATAGATGGGACTAGTATAAAGCTAACCGATAGATTTGGCAGCGTTTCTAGTAATACATTACCAGGATTTGAGTTGAATAGTAAGAGTAATGGTAGTGGGGTTTCTGCTTCTGGAACTCTTCCTAAAATAAAATTTAGTAGTGGTAATGCCATAGGAAGATTTGTTAAAAATGCTTCTATTGGAGGAAGCTTCGGAACTGGATCTACTAGTGACATTTCTACTTCTAGTTTACGAGATATTAATGGTGATGGTTTAGTCGATAGGCTTG
>CAISUR010000318.1 GCA_903888655.1 uncultured Bacteroidota bacterium
AAAATTTCATCTTGAAAAACTCCAAGACAGTTAAAGTCTAGTATTTTATTTTCTTCATTATAACTAAATTTTAATTTTTATATCTACTAAATATCCAACTATTAATAAATACAAAACCCCAAGAGAATATAATTACTAGAACGATAACAATGATGTCGATAATTTTCTTCTTTTTTAGTTGATTACCCCATCGTTTATCTAATTCATCATATTTTCCTTTATAGAGCTTATTATTATTATAATCAATTAAAAAAAATAAAGCAAGAAAGATTATTATTTCGTAAGATTTAAATTTTCTTTTTACTTCTGGGAAGAAAGTGAAGTAAATACCAACTATAATATTGAGAATAATAAAAAATTGAACCATAGTAACACTTAATATAGCTTGACTTTCCCAACTAGACCATTTTTTAAATGTCGTTTTGAAATATTTTGACGTATAATAATATTGTTTTTCAAAAAGGTATGTCATATTAATTTTTTATTGCATTATCAACACCATTAGCTATTCTATCTGTCAAAGTAGTTCCTGTTGCAGCACCAACAGATAAACCCAGCTCCGCAAAGTGTTCATTGGTAGCACTGCGCTGCGCAAATGTCTCCAGCTCCGCAAAGTGTTCATTGGTAGCACTGCGCTGCGCAAATGTCTCCTGACTTTGCGCTTTGTTATTCGTCATAACTAATATACTTCAAAATTGAAATAGGATTCATAACATTTACAAAAGGAATTTGAACTATTTCAACTTCAAGAATTCCTTTACCATCAACATAGTTTGAAGCACTTGAATAAATATAATCTTGTGGTTTTAAAACAATACCTGCACGAACAGGATTAAAATGAATATAATCTATTTTTGACCACATGAATTTTTCTGAATAAATTTCTTCTGCATGACTACCCAGTTGCCAAAACTGATAGTTTTTATTCCTTGAATGACTTTCTGTAGCTAATTTGAATCGTTCCAACATCCATTCTCTCCTACTTTCAGGTTCGTTTTGAATTTTATCTAGAATAGTTTTAGAAGTAAATTTTTTAAAATCACGAATTAAATTTGACAATTTACCATCATTTGATTGAACAATCATATGAATATGATTGCTCATTATTACATAACCATACAAAATCATTCCTTTGTTTTTTATACAAAAATCAAAGCATGCAATAACAACATCTCTATAATTTTTTCTCGAAAAACACCTGCCTGCCGGCAGGCAGGTCTATCCAATCTACAATTGTTGCTGTTAAAAAATGAGGCAATGATTGATCTCTTATTACATAGCCTTCTTTCATAAATTTAAACTTTATCAAATATAAAAAAAATTGCGCAAAGTCAGGAGACATTTGCGCAGCTTTCCATAGGAACTCTTTGCGCAGCTGGGGTCTTTTTTATCAAGAAAGTATAATTTGGAGGATATGCTTCACTAATACCATTTTTGAAATCTAAATAATATTTTTTTGCATTGTCATTTATTATTCTAATGCCATCTTTAATTTATTATGTTCAACTCAGAGGAAATCATTCCCAAGGCTGGCTCCATCAAAATTACTGAAAGCACATTCATTATATCGCTGCATGATCTCAAGTGGTCTATATCCATGTAAGCTGCTTACTAGAAACCGAGCCAAGGAAAATTTTGACATCATTCTATATGAAAAGGACTCCAAAGGTGATATTGAATTTGATGCTATCTACGGAATTGCTGATTTCGTGGGCACCAAATACCTAATATTAATCACCAAGTGCTCATTAGTAGCCACTTTCTTCAAGGC
>CAISUR010000319.1 GCA_903888655.1 uncultured Bacteroidota bacterium
GGCATTAAAAACGAGAGTTCTACGATTACACTTATGTAGTTGTTGTAGGGAGCAAGAAAGCTTTATACCTTTAGGTGTAAAGTAGTTTACCTAAAGTATATGAACAGTCTAAAAATATTTTTTTAAAAAAAGCATCCAAAGATAGAAAAGGCAAAGCCACATATATTGATAATATGGGAAATAAAATAACATGTTCTACTAAAGATCCGCGAGTACTATCTGGAGAATTGATTTCTATGTCATCTGGCAGGAAGTATAAACCAAGATCCAAAGAATCTAAAAATAGAACCTCAATTGCTCTTAAAAAGGCAAAACATAATCCAAATAAAACTGTATCTTTATATAAATTAGACATAAAACTTGAAGTGCTGTTATACACAGAAAAGTATGAAGAAATGCTAAAAGATGGTTGGTCATCAAAATGCACACCCGAATATAGAACTAAAATATCAATACTTGCCAATAAAAATATGTCTGTTGAATCTAGAAAAAAAGCAGCTCAGTCTATATCCAAATCAAAAATGGGAGTATCAACTGGTCCAATTAACACAGAAAGAAGAAAATCTCTTAGAAAATATGACGGTAGAGAATATAACAAACTATATTATAACCCAATAACAGATACCTTTAAGATGTTAGATCCTTTTGATGTAACTGAGGATTACATTTTAGTATTTACAAAAAATAACGGATCAAGAAAATATGATATTAGTGGAAATTATAAATTAGTTAACAAAAAATGCCCAACTCCACCTGGATATTATGATATACCTCCAACTAATACTATATTAGTATTAAATACGTCCATGTTAACATTGTCTGAAATAAAAGAATTTGACTATGACAAAAATATTCACATAAAAATATCTGTCCCAAATGGTGATAGAATAAAACTATTTAGAACAGATATTAATAAAAACATTTATTATAATAAAAAATTAATTACCAAATATGGATTGCCTAATAATTGTATTTACCATTAATTTCTTCATATTTTTCTTCTGCCATAATCCAAGATTTTACTAAACCAGATCGAACTATATCTTCAGGGGTAAAATGGATTCTACAGAATTCTGACATTGTGGCTGCTACCTTAATAAAATGAGGTAGCCCTGAAACCTCTGTAGATTTTTTGATCAAATCATTTTGTTTGGTATCACCTATAAAAATAATTTTTGACTGGTGCCCAATTCGGGTGATAACAGATGAAAGCTCATGGAAAGTCATTGACTGGCATTCGTCAACAATGACAATAGAATTATCAAAACTCATACCTCTAACAGCAGTTGTTGTGGTAAAATCAATATAACCTTGTTCTTTTAATCTAGTATATGCATCTTTCTTACCGAATAATGTAGAACAGATTTGAATATATGGATCTTCATAAATGGATACTTTCTCTTCTAAAGAACCCTTAAGAAAACCCACATCTCTGGTTTGTACTGCCGATCTAACAATCAGAACCTGATTGAAAGAATTCCCTTTATCCATGCATTCCTCAATACTTTTATAAAGAGCAATAAAACTTTTACCAGTTCCAGCAGAACCTGATAACATCATGAAATACTCACCAACAGAATATGAATCAAAAAACAATTTCTGATTATCTGTTAATGGTTTTATAGTCTTTAAATCATCTAATCTTAACTTTAGCCTATTAGAAACACCTTGAGTAACTTTTTCTTTTTCTGGTGGATAATACTGAGAAAGATCTTCAAAATGTGTATCTACAATTTTAGGTTTACGAGCCATGCATTAGTCCTTTATGTTGTTGAAAATAATTTTTAATATAATTA
>CAISUR010000320.1 GCA_903888655.1 uncultured Bacteroidota bacterium
AGTTTCCCATGTGACGGACCAGGTCGTGGTGGAACATGTGATATTTCTGCTTGGGATGCGTTCTATTTATCGATGTTCTGGATGTTAAATACTATTGGATGGACAACATTCTATTGGCATTGGAAACATATTACATTATGGTTAGGAAATCCAGCACAATTTGATGAATCTTCTAACTATATTATGGGATGGCTAAGAGATTATTTATGGTTAAATTCATCTCCATTAATTAATGGTTATAATCCATTAGGAATGAATAACTTATCTGTTTGGGCTTGGATGTTCTTATTTGGACATTTAGTTTGGGCTACAGGATTTATGTTCTTAATTTCATGGCGTGGATATTGGCAAGAGTTAATTGAAACAATTGTTTGGGCACATGAAAGAACACCGTTAGCTAATTTAATTAGATGGAAAGATAAACCAGTTGCATTATCTATTGTACAAGCACGTTTAGTAGGCTTAGTACATTTTACCGTTGGTTACATTTTCACATACGCTCCATTTGTAATTGCATCCACATTAGGTAAATTTGGTTAAATCTATTTTTTTGATATAATATTTTATATGTTAACAATATATAAAATATTATGGCAAAAAAAAGTATGCTTGAGCGTGAATTAAAACGCAAAAAGTTAATTACTAAATATTCAAAACAACGTGAATTAATTTTAAACGAGTTAAAAAAAGCTGATTCATTAGATAGTATTTTTGCATTAAACGAAAAAATTCAAAAATTACCTCGCAATAGTTCTAGAACAAGATTACGTAATCGTTGTTGGAAAACAGGACGACCTAGAGCTTATTCTAGATTTTTTGGGTTATGTAGAAATGCTGTTAGAGAATTAGCACACGATTGTTTGTTACCTGGTGTAACAAAATCAAGTTGGTAAAAATAGAAATCTTGTATAATTACAGGATTTCTATTTTTTTTTATTAATTGCTTTAATTATTAATTTGACATATAATAGTAGGTGTGCTTATTTAAATTTAAAGAAAAAAGTAGGTAAAAACCATGAGTGAAAAAGTGAAAAGTAGTAAAAAAATTATTGGAATTGATCTAGGTACTACAAACTCGGTTGTTGCAGTATTAGAAGGAGCAAATCCTAATGTTATACAAAACTCAGAAGGAGGAAGAACAACACCTTCCGTAGTAGCCTACACTGCAAACGGGGAAGCGCTAGTTGGGCAATTAGCTAAACGCCAAGGAGTTGTTAATCCAGAAAATACATTTTATTCTGTAAAACGTTTTATTGGTTGTAAATTTGATGAAATTAGTGGAGAAATTAGTCGTATTCCGTATAAAGTAACTAAAGATACTAATGGAAATATTAAAATTCATTCACCTGTTTTAAAAAAAGATTTTAGTCCAGAAGAAATTTCAGCTTCTGTATTAAAAAAATTAGTAAATGACGCCAGTAAATTTCTTAAAGAAACAGTCACTCAAGGAATTGTTACTGTACCTGCATATTTTAATGATTCTCAACGTTTAGCTACTAAAGATGCGGGAACAATTGCTGGATTAGAGATTTTAAGAATTTTAAATGAACCTACGGCAGCAGCATTAGCTTATGGTTTAGATAAGAAAAAAAATGAAGTTGTTTTAATTTTTGATCTTGGTGGTGGAACGTTTGATGTTTCAATTTTAGAAGTTGGTGATGAAGTATTTGAAGTTTTAGCTACTTCTGGTGATACACATCTTGGTGGTGATGATTTTGATCAATCAATTGTAGACTATATTATTAAAACATTCCAAAAAACAGAAGGAATTGATTTATATAAAGAAAAACAAGCTTTACAAAGAATTATTGAAGCTGCGGAAAAAGCAAAAATTGAATTATCAAACTTACAATCAACTCGTATTAGTTTACCATTTATTTATATTGATAATCAGACACCAAAACATATTGATTTAGAATTTGATCGTTCAAAATTTGAAGGATTAAGTAAAAATCTATTAGAAAAGTGTAAAACTCCTGTTCAAAAAGCATTACAAGACGCAAAATTAGCAAAATCTGAAATTGATCAAGTTATATTAGTTGGTGGATCAACTCGTATTCCAGCGGTTCGTAATTTATTAACAGAATTATTAGGAAAACCTTTAAACGAAACAGTAAATTTGGTTTTGTTGATCTCCAGTTCGCCGAAAGTTTGTTTTTGCTCCTGCTCCTCATCCTTACGAAAACGACGAAGGGCAGAACCGATACGGG
>CAISUR010000321.1 GCA_903888655.1 uncultured Bacteroidota bacterium
AATGGTTTCATTTTTAAATCTATTGAGTAATGATTTTTGATTCCTTGTAATAAAATAGAAAAAAGTTTCGTTAAAATCTAAAATCTTATAGCCATTATTAACTACCCTTTGAGACCATTCTTTGTCTTCACTGAAAACTAATTTTTCATCAAATTTAAATTTTTCCCAGACGTCTTTATTAATTAAAGCACATGCAGTCATCAAACCAAACTCAAGAGGTTTAATGACCTTGAAATTATTTTTAATTGCCCGATTATAATTTTCTATACTGTTGATATATCGAATTCCAGCGATAGAATTTGAATTTGATATTTCTTTTAAGGAATTTTTAAAAAAATTATTTCCAATAGGTATTGCATGAGAACTTAATAACAAAACGTATTTTGATTGTGCTTCTTGAATTCCTAAATTAGTTGCTTTTCCATAAGTAAAATGTTCTATTGTAACTATTTTACAGTTAAATTGTTTTGCAATTTCAATACTGTTGTCGTGAGAATTATTATCAACAATAATGATTTCATCAAAATCATCAACATAAATTTTATTTAAAATTGATAATGTATTATACAAAGCATTCGCTTGATTTCTATTTCTTATTACAATTGATATCATACAAAAAATTAAAATTATTCGAAATCAACAAAATCTAATTGTTCATCATTAGCAATATTTCTGGTTGCTTTTTTTCCAATTAAATGATTGAAATGCTCTGCGGCTATTTTACCTGTACCTGGACGTTTTACCCAAATGTTTGCCTTTGTTAATGTTTCTCCTTTGTGAATAGCTGCTATACTGCACACCGTTGCAAAAGCAAAATCAATTGTGACTCGTTCTTCTTGGGCAGGAACTTTAGTCCCCCCTCGCATCTGCCAAATTTCATTAGAAGAAACAATTAATTCACTACATGCTTTTTCATCCATGCTACACACAATATCTGGGCCTGTGCGTTGCATATTATCGGTAAAATGACGTTCCAAAATACTAGCTCCCAATGCAACAGCTCCGAGACAAGCATTATTATTTAGCGTATGATCTGAAAGACCAAAAACCTTATCAGGAAACGCTTCGTAAAGTTGGGTCATTGCACCAAATCGAACCAAATGAATAGGCGTTGGATATAAATTAGTTGTATGCAATAATGCAACTGGAATATTATGTTTATCAAATATCGCTACTGCTTTTCTAACACTTTCAATAGTGTTCATTCCAGTACTCAAAATTACTGGTTTACCAAAAGAACAAATATGTTCCAACAATGGATAATTATTACATTCGCCAGAACCAATTTTATAGGCTGGTAAATCAAATTTCTTCAATCGTTCAGCTGCGGCTCTAGAAAAAGGAGTAGAAATAAATATCATACCCTTACTTTCCACATAATTTTTAAGTTCTAATTCATCAACCTCGTTTAAGGAACATCGTTCCATGATTTCATAGATAGAGACTTCAGCATTACCAGGAATCACCTTTTTGGCAGCACCACTCATTTCATCTTCAACAATATGTGTTTGATGCTTTACCATTTCTACACCTGCTCTATGAGCAGCGTCCACCATTTCTTTAGCGACTGAAAGGGAACCTTCGTGATTTATTCCAATTTCGGCAATAACTAATGGTGGAAAATCAGACCCAATTTTACGTCCAGCAATTTCTATATATGGATTCATGTATTAAATTTTATCTTTTAATGTATACTTTTAAAAAACAGATACAATGCGTAATCAAAATCTTCTTGTGTATCTATATCAACATAAGCAAATGGATGATTGACTTCAAATGGAATAGCTTTTTCAGAAATAATAATTTCATTTAAAATCAATGTTGCCTTACTAATGTATAACAAGCCATTCTCAAAATAAAGAGGCTCAATATCTTGACTTCTTTGTCCAATGTTGTAATTGAATGGAATAAATGTATTATCTATTATTTTACCTAACTTTTGATGATTTCTAGTGACCGTAAACAAACTATCTGAATTGTTTTTTTGGAAATAATCAAAAGCTTCTGTCAATAAATTATTTGGGCGGAGTGGATTTGTAGCTTGTAATAAAACAACATTTTCAACCTCTTCTTCAATAGACTCCAAAACATGTTTTAAAGAGGTAACTGTTGGCGCTAAATCACTAGCAAATTGTTCTGGTCTATCTATTACCTTCACACCATATTGAAGTGCCATTTCCTTAATGTTCTGATCATCAGTTGAAACATAAATTTCATCAATAATAGCATTATTCATTTGCGCAAACAATATGCTATGCGCCATTAATGGCAAACCACCTAACGGAATTATATTTTTGTTTGGAAGCCTTTTAGAACCTCCACGCACTGGAATTATTGCGATTGTCTTCATCAATTATAGTTTTCTTGCTACAATCCCGTAACTTAGTCCTTTTGCTTTAATATCCTTACTTTCGATATATTTCTCAATAATTTGTTTTATTTTTTCTTTGATGTTTTGAGGACTTGAAGGTTCATTAATTATGGCATATTCTAACAATTCGAAACCGTTTTCTTTTAAAAAATATTCAACTATATGAAACCAAGGCACAAAAACATGATGCTCTTCTAAATGTTTTGGTTGAAATGAAAATAGCATCCCCTTGAATAACATATTTAACCTATTCCTACTCCATGAAGGATTTGGAACAGACATAATTAATATTCCATTCTTAACCATATGATTACTAATATTTCTAATTCCTAATTCTGGATTAGATAAATGTTCTAACACCTCTAAAAAAATTGTAATACCTACTTTTTCTTGAATTGGACAAGAATTATTTAAATCCCAAATAATAGATTTGTCAATTTTTTTCACATAATCAAAGGGAGTCCAAATTCCTCCAATAGAAACAATTTTATTTTCCATAAATCCGAAACCCGAACCTATATCACTTATATATTTATTGGGTGCTTGATTAAAATATTTATCTAACATATCGAAAGCAAAATAGGATCTATTTTTATATTCTTTAATTTTCTCGTTCATTGGGTTTCCAAAATATTTTAGGGTCTGTTATTGTTAAATATTTTTTAAATTCCTCTATTGTAAATCTATTG
Organism: uncultured Bacteroidota bacterium; assembly: GCA_903888655.1. Lineage (GTDB taxonomy): Bacteria > Bacteroidota > Bacteroidia > Flavobacteriales > Flavobacteriaceae > Flavobacterium. The sequence continues at coordinate 3,061 of CAISUR010000321.1, forward strand.
GAATGTTTCAAAAGTTTTGGCAAATTAATAAAAATATCAGACATTGCCTGAAAAATTGCTAAAGTAGCTTTAATATCGCCTTTAAAAGTTTTAGTCTTTAACTGAATCCAAATTGAATAAATTAATCTTTTGGGTATAAACTTTACTGGATAATATAAACAAAAAAGGTACCACCCCGATCTATAGCTTCTTCTCAAGCGCCATTGATAATCGTAGCTTTTTTTTCTTGCACTAATATCTACACGATGATGTACTAAAATTGAGGGTAAATAATGAACTTCTATCTTCTTTTTGTATAATTCCATTGAAGCAAAATCTTCTTCTCCATAAAAACCAAACCACTCGGGATAATTTGAAATTTTTTTCCATGCTGCTATTCGCCATACATGACCGCATCCAACAAAGCTTTTTACTGTCTCTGCCTTATCCGCTGAAAAGAGAGAATTTGGCTTATGTCGACCCCAAAAAATTCGAAAAGCTATCAAACCGCAATTTACATTTTCAATAAAATGTTTTTCAATTTCTTCTAATGGATTTTCTGACAAAAAATTAGCATCATCATCTAATGAAATTGCGTATTGAGCTTTAGTAATATTTAACATTTTATTTCTATTAACTATGTAGCCTTCGGAAACTTCATTTATTATCAATTGTACTTTAGGAAAATGAGTTGCAATATAATTTGCAGTTCCATCATTAGATCCATCATCACAAATTATTAATTCAACATCATCTCTATTGATTATAGAATTCATTGAATTTAAACTTATGATTAAATCTGTAAGCCTGTTTTTGGTAGTTATTAATATTGAAAATTTCATGTGCATCCTTTTTACAATTCTTGTAAAGAAACCATATTGCTAAATGTTTCAGATTCTGAAATAAGTTTATCATACAATCCTTGAGCGATTACCTTTCCTTCTTCTATTAAGATAATTTTATTGGCACTTTTTATAGTTGATAATCGATGTGCTATGACAATCATTGTGATTTTACCATTTAACACTTCAATGCTATCTTGAATAAACCGTTCGGTTTGAGAATCTAGAGAAGATGTTGCCTCGTCTAAAATTAAAATTTCAATTTCTTTAAATAATTCTCTAGCAATTGATAATCTTTGTCTTTGTCCACCAGACATAACAACCCCATTATCTCCTAAAATAATATCTTCTTTCAATTGAGAATTTTGAACAAACT
>CAISUR010000322.1 GCA_903888655.1 uncultured Bacteroidota bacterium
TCTTCTTTTCCAAAATCAAATTTATGATCAATAGAAACCAAGTTCACCATTTGCTCTAAATCGTCATATGCACGATACAAAGCATAGGTTATATCTTGCGAACCTCCTAATATAATAGGTATAATTTTGTGTTTTAATAATTTTGAAACAACTTTTTGTACTGCAAAATAGGTGTCTTCTTTAGAATTTCCTGGAAGTATATCTCCTAAATCTGCAATTGTTTTGCTCCAATTCCCGGGAAAAAGACTATAAAATTGTTTTCTAACTTCTAATAAATCTGGTTCATTACTATTTTTATTACCACGATTTTCTAGGACACCAATAATAGCAATATCCATCTTTTCAATTTCTGGAAAATCATGTTCGGTATGAAACACAACTTTACTTGACAAATGTTGAGAAGATAATCGTTTAATATCAATAAGTAGATCCGTGTCTAGTGGAGCAAGAAAATCAAATTCCATTGGTTATTTCTTTTTTGCTGTTGTCTTTTTTGTCGCTGTTTTTTTAGCTGGTGCTTTTTTAGATGGAGTTTTCTTTTCAATCATTTCTTGAACTTGTTCCAGTGTCAGTTTTGAAGCATCGATGTCTTTATTCAATTCAATCTTCATTTTACCTTTTATAATTTCCGATCTTCCCCAACGAGCTTTTTGAACTATAATTCCCTCTGCTGCCCAATTGTGTATTACTTTATCAATATCTTTTTGTTGCTTTTCTTCAATCAATTCATTGATATCTGACTGTGTTAAGTTATCAAAATTATATTTTTTATTTACATTAATAAAAATACCATTCCATTTTAAAAATGGACCAAAACGACCTACTCCTTTTTGAACTGGTAAATTATCATACATTCCAATTGGAGCATCAGCTTGTTGCTTATCATCGATTAATCCTTGTGCAATTTCCATAGTAGCATCCATTGGATCCATTCCTTTCGGTAGCGAAATAAATTGAGAACCAAATTTAACATAAGGCCCAAAACGACCATTATTTACTTCTATTTCTTCTCCTTTATAAACACCCAATTGCTTTGGAAGCAAAAACAAATTCAAGACTTCTTCTAAGGTAATGTTTCCAATATTTTGATCCTGACGCAAACTCGCAAATTGTTTATTCTCATCATCAGCACTTCCTATTTGAGCCATAGCTCCATATTTACCTAATCTCACAGATACTGGTTTGCCTGATTCTGGATGAATTCCAAGAATTCTTTCGCCACTTTCTCTATCAGCATTTTTTTCAACATCAACTACATTGGGATGAAAATGCGAATAAAAATCATTCATCATTTTTGCCCAATCTACATTTCCTTCCGCAATTTCATCAAAATCTTGTTCAACTTTTGCAGTGAAATTGTAATCCAAAATTGAATCAAAGTTTTTGACCAAAAAGTCATTTACAATAATTCCGATATCCGTTGGAACTAATTTTCCTTTATCCGAGCCAACATTTTCAGTTAAAACTTGTGCTTTAACCGCTGCATCTCTCAAAACTATCTGATTGTATTTTCGTTCTTGCCCTTCAAAACTTCCTTTTTCAACATAAGTCCTAGCGATAATAGTAGAAATCGTTGGCGCATAAGTTGATGGACGACCAATCCCTAATTCTTCCAATTTCTTTACTAAGGAAGCCTCTGTGTAACGGCTAGGAGGACGAGAAAATCGTTCTGTAGCGGTAATATAATTGTTAGTCAATATTTCGTTAACTCGTAAAGCTGGCAACATTCCTTCTTGTTCCTCTTCATCTTCATCATGACCTTCAAGATATACTTTTAAGAAACCCTCAAATTTGATAACTTCACCAGTAGCAGTAAAAGTTTCAGCATAATTGTTAGCTTCAATTTTCACATTGGTTCGTTCCAATTCCGCATCACTCATTTGAGAGGCTAATGTTCTTTTCCAAATCAATTCATACAATCTGGCTTGATCTCTTTCTACATTCACAGTATGACGAGACATATCGGTTGGACGAATCGCCTCATGCGCTTCTTGTGCGCCTTTCGATTTTGTATTAAAACTTCGAGGTTTTGAAAATTCCTTGCCGTAGTAGCTTGTAATTTCTGCTTGAGCAGCAGCCATAGCCTCTTGCGAAAGATTTACACTATCCGTTCTCATGTAAGTAATCAATCCAGCTTCATACAATCGTTGGGCAATTTGCATGGTGATTCCAACTGGTAAATACAACTTTCTAGCAGCTTCTTGTTGCAATGTAGAAGTCGTAAATGGCGCTGCCGGTGATTTTTTGGTAGGTTTTGTTTCTAAATCGCCTACTTTATAGGATGAACCTATATTTTTATTTAAGAAATCTTCTGCCTCTTTTTTGGTCGAAAAGTTCTTTGGTAATTTAGCTTTAAATGTCTTTCCTGCCTCGTTTGTAAATTCTGCCGTGATACTATACGATGCATCGGCATTAAAATCTTGAATTTCGCGCTCTCTTTCGACGATTAATCTAACAGAAACCGATTGAACTCGTCCTGCGGACAACCCTCCTTTTACTTTTTTCCATAATACTGGAGATAGTTCATAACCTACTAATCTATCTAAAACTCTTCTGGCTTGTTGTGCATTTACCAAATTATAATCGATTCCTCTCGGGTTTTCGATTGCTTTTTGAATAGCTGTTTTAGTAATTTCGTGAAAAACGATACGTTTTGTTTTCTTTGGATCTAATTTTAATTCTTCAGATAAATGCCAAGAAATAGCTTCTCCTTCGCGATCCTCATCGGAAGCCAACCAAACCATTTCGGCATTTTTAGCTAATCCTTTTAGTTTAGAAACCAACGCCTTCTTATCAGCAGAAACCTCATATCTAGGCTTAAAACCATTGGCGACATCTACTCCTATTTCTTTTGAAGGCAAGTCGGCAATATGTCCATAACTTGATTCTACCTGATAGTCGGAACCAAGAAATTTTTCGATAGTTTTTGCTTTAGCTGGTGACTCAACGATTACTAAATTCTTTGCCATTTCGGATTTTGTTTATTCGGCAAAAGTATATGTTTTTTTTAAATTTTGAGTTTTTGATTTAATTTTTGAAGAATTACCATTTTCTAAATTGAAATTATATTCCCAGAATATTGGAGTTTTTTATGCATCAGATAAAAAACTTTAACACTATTAAAAAACCTAGAATTCTCACAATTAACTTTTAAGTTCATAAAATATGTAGTCATGCAAATCGATTCAGTAAATTTATTTCATTTCAGAACAAAAGATTATTCAAACATTAACTGCCATCTTGTCAGATTTTAATTTTTAGTATTATCTTTGCACTCCGATGATTCGGAAAAATTAAGATTAAACAGATACTGAAATAAATTCAGCATAAATGGAAAAGGAAATTAATGAACAATTACAAGGACAAAGTTTGGTTCTTGAGCAAAAACCAGAAAATACTAAAAAACTATATATTGAAAGTTATGGTTGCGCTATGAATTTTTCGGATAGCGAAATTGTAGCTTCTATTCTAACCAATGAAGGTTATAATACAACTCAAATATTGGAAGAAGCCGATTTGGTTTTGGTAAATACTTGTTCGATTCGCGATAAAGCAGAGCAAACCGTTAGAAAACGTTTAGAAAAATACAATGCTGTAAAACGTACCAATCCTACAATGAAAGTAGGTGTTTTAGGCTGCATGGCGGAACGATTAAAAACACAATTTTTGGAAGAAGAAAAAATTGTGGATATGGTAGTTGGTCCCGATGCTTACAAAGATTTACCCAATTTATTAAAGGAAGTTGAAGAAGGCAGAGAGGCTATAAATGTGATTCTTTCGAAAGAAGAAACCTACGGTGATATTTCTCCAGTACGATTGATGAGCAATGGCGTTACTGCTTTTGTTTCCATTACTCGCGGATGCGATAATATGTGTACTTTTTGCGTCGTTCCATTCACGCGTGGAAGAGAACGAAGCCGCGAGCCTCAGAGCATTATGGCAGAAATTCAGGATTTGTGGGATAAAGGATTTAAAGAGATTACGCTTCTAGGTCAAAATGTAGATAGTTATTTATGGTATGGTGGAGGATTGAAAAAAGATTTTGATAAAGCAACAGAAATGCAAATTGCAACAGCTGTTAAATTTGAACATTTATTAGAAATGGTAGCCGTGGCTTTTCCTAAAATGAGAATTCGCTTTTCGACCTCCAATCCTCAAGACATGCACGAAGAAGTGCTTCATGTAATTGCAAAATACCCAAACATTTGCAAACATATTCATCTACCTGTTCAATCGGGAAGTAATAGAATTCTTGCTGCAATGAATCGTTTGCATACTCGTGAAGAATATATGAGATTAATTGATAAAATTAACACTATTATTCCTAATTGCGGTATTACACAAGATATGATTGCCGGTTTTCCAACCGAAACAGAAGAAGATCATCAAGACACTTTGTCGTTAATGGAATATGTAAAATATAGCTTTGGTTATATGTATGCTTATTCGGAACGACCAGGAACATTAGCGGGCAGAAAAATGGAAGATGATGTTCCAGAAGCAACCAAATTAAGACGCCTGCAAGAAATTGTGGATTTACAGAGAGTTCATAGTGGTTACAGAACCCAAGAGTTTCTTGGACAAACTGTAGAAGTCTTGGTTGAAAAAACTTCTAAAAAATCTGATCATGATTTATCTGGAAGAAATTCTCAAAGCATCGTAGTCGTTTTTCCAAAAGAACACTACAAAATTGGTGATTTCGTTAACGTACAAATAACCAACTGCACGAGCGGCACATTAATTGGAAAAGCGGTTGGGTATAGTGAAATGAATTAACGAAATTAGCAATAGCTACAAAAATTAATTGCAATAAAACAAAAATCTGTGAATCTGTGGCAAATAATAAATTATGGAAACAATACAGTCTATAAAACAACGATTTGAAATTATTGGAAACGATCCAAAACTCAATCGTGCAGTAGAAAAAGCCATTCAGGTAGCTCCTACCGATATTTCGGTGTTGGTAGTTGGTGAAAGTGGTGTGGGAAAAGAAAGTATTCCAAAAATTATACATTCGCTTTCGCATAGAAAACACGGAAAATACATTGCTGTCAATTGTGGTGCCATACCAGAAGGCACCATTGATAGTGAATTGTTTGGACATGAAAAAGGATCTTTTACAGGGGCTACTGGTGCTCGTGAAGGGTATTTTGAAGTAGCCGATGGCGGGACTATTTTTCTTGATGAAGTTGGCGAACTGCCTTTAACGACTCAAGTGCGTTTGCTTCGTGTGTTGGAAAATGGAGAATTTATCAAAGTTGGTTCATCACAAGTACAAAAAACTAACGTACGAATTGTAGCGGCTACCAATGTCAATATGTTTGATGCCATTGAAAAAGGGAAATTTCGTGAAGATTTATACTATCGATTGAGTACTGTAGAAATTGCGCTACCTCCTTTGCGAGACAGAAAAGATGACATTCATTTGTTGTTTAGAAAATTTGCTTCCGATTTTGCTCATAAATATAAAATGCCTGCCATTAAATTGGAAGAAAACGCAATTCCCTATCTTCTAGGATATCGTTGGAGTGGAAACATTCGTCAATTGCGCAATGCTGCCGAACAAATATCAGTTCTAGAAACAAAACGAGAGATTTCTCTACCAACGTTAATGTCTTATCTACCTAAAGAGGGAAGCCAATTACCAAGCGTCATTAAAGATAAAAAAAGTAACAGTGACTTCTCTACCGAGCGAGATATCTTGTACAAAGTACTTTTTGATATGAAAAGTGATTTGAACGATTTGAAAAAATTAACATTAGAATTAATGAAAAATGGAACAAAAGTTCAAGACATTAATCCTAACCTGATTCTGAAAGTATATGGAAAATCAGATGAAGAAACTTTTTTTGAAGATCATTCAAGAACTGATATTGTTCAAAACAATAATCATATAGATCAAGAAGAATTTGAGGATGATGAAGATGACCACAACAATTACCTATTTGCCGAAACCGTTGAGGAAGAGGAGATTTTAAAATTGGAACAAAAAGAAATTGAGCTCATCAAAAAATCATTAGAAAAAAACAAAGGAAAACGAAAAGCCGCTGCGGATGAACTAGGAATTTCGGAACGAACATTATATAGAAAAATCAAACAATACGATTTGTAGTTAATTGATAATTAAAATTGATAATTAACAATTAGAATATAATATCTTTGACTTTTAATTTTTTTGATGAGAACATTCAAATACCTTTTATTATCTTTAGTTGCTTTAACTTTAAATAGTTGCCGCATCTACAACTTTACAGGAACCGGAAAAATAGATGCGAAAACCTTTCAAGTAAATTATTTTCAAAATAACGCTCCTTTAGTTCAACCAGGAATTGAAAGAACATTTACGCTTAAACTCCAAGATCTTATTCAAAATCAAACCAATTTGAATTTAACCAGCAGTAACGGTGATTTATTATATGAAGGAGAGATAACGGGCTACACTATCACACCAATGTCAGCTACGGCAGCACAAACTGCAGCGCAAAATCGATTAACAATTACAATAAATGTTAGATTTGTAAATAAAAATAAAGATACCGATAATTTTGAAAAACCTTTCTCTTTTTATTATGATTATCCGGGAGACCAACAGTTAATTGGATCAAACCTAACGGCTGCCTTAGACGTTATTTTTGAGAGAATCACACAAGATATCTTCAACGAATCATTAGCAAAATGGTAGTATGAATATAACCGATTATACTTATTTAATCAATAAACCCTTCGCCATAAACGAGCGTCAGAGTGGTGCTTTGGAAAAAATAATGGAGGAATTTCCTTATTTCCAGAGTGCTCGAATTTTGAGATTGAAACATTTATATAATCAAGATAGTTTTAAATATAATTTTGCTTTAAAAGTAGCTGCTGCTTATACTACAGACCGAAGTATATTATTTGACTTTATCACTTCTGATAGTTTTGTTACGGTTCAAAACGGACTTTACGATCAAAAAGTAGCGGAGCTTCTCAATATTAATGTTATTGGAAGTGAAATTGTAGAATATAGTATTGCAACGGAACCCATAAATACTTTAGAACAATCGATTCTGTCTTCTATTGCACAGGCCAAACCGACCGACGAAACGGTTGAAGAAAAGCTTGAAATTGGTAAACCATTAGAATTTACTAAAGAAGAAAAACATTCTTTCCAAGAGTGGTTGCAATTATCGAGATTAAAACCTATTGAGAGAAAGGAAATTTCTGATGAAGAAAATCTAGAAAAAAAGAAAAAATTAGAAATTATCGATAAATTTATTGAAACTAATCCTAAAATTTCGCCTGTTAACAAAGACATCAGTATTCCAGTTTTTTCTCCAATTATAGAAGATAAATCGTACTTAATGACGGAAACATTAGCTAAAGTTTATTTAGAACAAAAAAAATATTCCAAAGCAATTCAAGCTTATGAAATATTAATTTTGAAATATCCAGAAAAAAGTAGTTTCTTTGCAGACCGAATTTCGGATATTAAGAATTTACAACAAAACAATAATAGTTAAACAATGAACACATTTACAATTTTTTTAGTATTAATAACGATAGTTTGTTTCTTACTAATCATCGTAGTTATGGTACAAAACCCTAAAGGAGGTGGTTTGTCATCTTCATTAGGTGGCTCTTCACAAATGGGCGGAGTTCAAAAAACCACTGACTTTTTAGACAAAAGTACTTGGGTACTAGCAGCAACATTAATTGCGTTAGTATTATTATCTAGTTTAAGTTTCACAGGAAGCTTGAGCGATAATAAAAAAGTAATTGACCCAGCTCAATCAAGTGCCCCAAAAGCAGATGATAAAACCAAACCTGCTGCAACACCAGCTAA
>CAISUR010000323.1 GCA_903888655.1 uncultured Bacteroidota bacterium
ATTGTTGGAATAAAAGAAGCATCAGGTGATCTTGTTCAAGCGATGAAATTAATACAACATAAACCCAAAGAGTTCCATGTGATTTCAGGAGATGATATGATTACATTACCCATGATTTTAGCAGGAGGTAGTGGCGTAATATCTGTTATTGGAGAGGGATTTCCAAAACAATTTTCAAATATGGTTCGTTTAGGTTTAGAAAGAAAAGTAAATGAAGCTTACCAATTGCATTATCTTTTGGCAGATGTAATTGATATGATTTTTGAACAAGGCAATCCAGCAGGGATCAAAGAAATTCATAAAATACTTAGTTTATCTGAAAACACCGTGAGACTTCCTTTGGTAAATGTTGATCAAGATTTAGCTAATAGACTTTCAAAGTTTGTTCAAAAATTATAGTTTTAGCCAAAAGAAATAACTAATAAAAAAAATGTTTCATAGTATCTAATTATTAACTAATTTTGCAGTTCGATTTTTTTGAGAATTAACTTTTTCTTAAAAACTGCATCTTACAAAAACAAAAATGAAGAAAATAATTTCACTTTTACTACTTATTGTTCTTTTTTCGTCATGTAGCGAATATCAAAAAGCATTAAAATCAGATGATATTGCTGTCAAATACGAATCGGCAACTAAAATGTACGAAAAAGGAAAATACGAGAAAGCCATTCGGTTGTTTGAGCAAATTGCGCCATCATATAAAGGAAAGCCTCAAGCGGAGAAATTATTTTATATGTATTCTCAATCGTATTACAAAACCCAACAATATTATTTAGCAGGATATCAATTTGAAAACTTTGCTTCTAGTTATCCAAAGAGTGAAAAGCATGAAGAAGCTTCATTTTTGGGCGCAAAATCGTATTCCAAACTATCTCCTGTATATAGTTTAGATCAAGGAGATACCGATAAAGCAGTTGATAAGCTTCAAAGTTTTATTGATACGTATCCTAACTCAACCTATTTAGCGGATGCAAATGCAATTGTAAAAGAATTACGTTACAAAATTGAAAAAAAAGCTTTTGAGAATGCAAAACAATACAATACGATATCTGATTTTAAAGCTGCACAAATAGCATTAGATAACTTCATTTCAGATTTTCCAGGAACCACTTTCAAAGAAGATGCCTTATTTTATAAATTTGATTCCGCTTATAAACTTGCCATAAATAGTGTTCCCCAAAAAATGGAAGAACGATTGAATATTGCAAAATCTGCTTATAACAGTTTGATGAAGTTCAAATCGGATTCAAAATATAATCAAAAAGCATCAGAAATGATTGCAACTGTTGATAAAAACTTAAAACAATTCTCTAAATAAAACGTCATGGATTTAAAAAAGACCAATGCACCTGTAAACACAATAACATACAACAAAAATGTTATTGAAGAATCGACAGGAAATGTTTATGAAGCCATTACTATCATAGCTAAAAGAGCCAATCAAATTAATACCGAAATCAAAAAAGAATTAATTGAAAAATTGGATGAATTTGCTACCTATAATGATAGTTTAGAAGAAGTCTTTGAAAACAAAGAGCAAATTGAAGTTTCTAAATTTTATGAAAAACTTCCAAAACCACATGCTCTTGCTGTTCAGGAGTGGTTAGATGGTAAGATTTATCATAAAGATACAAACAAATAAAATAATTCAATGTCAGTCTTAAGTGGTAAAAAAATAATACTAGGAATTTCTGGTGGAATTGCTGCTTATAAAACTGCAACATTAGTTCGTTTATTTATAAAAGCAGGTGCACATGTCCAGGTGATTATGACACCTGCTTCTAAAGATTTTGTAACGCCATTAACGTTATCAACCTTATCTAAAAATCCTGTTCATTCCTCGTTTTATAATGACGAAGATGCCAATGCTCAATGGAATAACCATGTTGAACTTGCGCTTTGGGCAGACTTCATGATTATTGCTCCAGCTACCGCCAATACTCTCTCTAAAATGGTAAATGGAAATTGTGATAATTTACTAATTGCTACCTACCTATCTGCTAAATGTCCGGTTTACTTTGCTCCTGCAATGGATTTAGACATGTATAAACATCCTTCAACAATCGCTTCTTTTAAAGCATTAAAGGAATTTGGAAATTCTATTATACCTGCCGAATCCGGCGAATTAGCTAGCGGTTTAAATGGTGAAGGCAGAATGGCTGAACCTGAACACATAATCGATTTTTTAGAAGCGGATATCTTAAATAAACTTCCGTTAAAAGGGAGAAAAATATTAATTACAGCAGGACCAACATACGAATCTATTGATCCCGTACGTTTTATAGGAAATCATTCATCTGGTAAAATGGGATTTGATATTGCTAACGAAGCTGCTACACTTGGAGCTGAGGTTATTTTAGTCACTGGGCCAACACATTTAAAAGTTTCAAATGATACAATTCATGTAATTAAAGTCGTTTCAGCAGAAGAAATGTATAATGCATGTCATCAGCATTATAATGACGTTGACATCGCAATAGCTGCTGCTGCAGTTGCTGATTATCGTCCCAAAAATGTAGCATCGCAAAAAATTAAGAAAAATGACGCTAATTTTTCAATTGAATTAGAAAAAACTAAAGATATTTTGGCATCTTTGGGAACATTAAAAAACCATCAATATTTAATTGGGTTTGCATTAGAAACTGAAAATGAAATAGAAAATGCTAAAGTGAAAATTCAGAAAAAAAACCTAGATTTGATTGTTTTAAATTCACTTCAAGATGAAGGGGCTGGTTTTGGCAGTACGACCAATAAAGTTACCTTTATTGATTCTAATTTTAATATTGAATTTATGGAATTAAAAACAAAAGAAGAAGTCGCTATTGATATTTTAAAT
>CAISUR010000324.1 GCA_903888655.1 uncultured Bacteroidota bacterium
TCAATAAATAAAAAAGAAATAAAGATCTCTTAGTAAGGAATAATTTGGTTGTTATGTCTACTTTTGCAGTACCAAAATGAACCTATGTTAGAAAAAGAAAAAATAGATTTCGAAAAAACAATCTTGGTTGGGGTTGTAACACAAATCCAAAATGAAGAGAAACTAAAAGAATATCTAGATGAACTAGAGTTCTTAACTTACACTGCTGGCGGGGAAGTTGTAAAAAGATTTTGGCAAAAAATGGACAAACCAAATCCAAAAACATTTTTAGGAACCGGTAAAATGGATGAAATTGCACTATACACCAAGGAAAATTACATTTCTACTGTAATTTTTGATGATGAATTATCGCCTTCTCAACAAAAAAACATTTCCAAAATATTAGATTGTAAAGTTTTAGACAGAACCAACCTCATCCTGGATATTTTTGCTCAGAGAGCAGAAACGTCCTATGCGCGAACTCAGGTAGAATTGGCACAATGTCAATATTTGTTGCCGCGCCTTTCTGGAATGTGGACGCATCTTGAACGTCAAAAAGGAGGAATTGGTCTTCGTGGCCCTGGTGAAACCGAAATTGAAACCGACCGACGAATTGTTCGCGACAGAATTGCTTTATTAAAAGAGAAAATTAAAACGATTGACAGACAAATGTCTGTTCAACGGGGTAATCGTGGAGCCATGGTTCGCGTGGCTTTAGTAGGTTATACGAATGTTGGAAAATCTACCTTGATGAATGCGGTTGGTAAAAGTGATGTGTTTGTTGAAAATAAATTATTTGCAACTTTAGATACAACCGTGAGAAAAGTGGTTATTAAAAACATGCCATTTTTGCTTTCCGATACTGTTGGGTTTATTAGAAAACTTCCGACTCAATTGGTCGAATCTTTTAAAAGCACACTCGACGAAGTTCGTGAAGCTGATTTATTACTTCATGTAGTAGACATATCACATCCTGATTTTGAAGATCATATAGAATCTGTAAATCAAATTTTATTAGACATTAAAAGCATTAATAAACCAACAATTATGGTTTTTAATAAAATTGATGCCTACAAGCATGAAATTATTGAAGATGATGATTTGATAACCGAAAAAACAACCAAACACTATACTTTAGAAGAATGGAAAACCACTTGGATGAGTAATGTAGGTAAGAAAAAAGCATTGTTTATTTCAGCAACAGAAAAAGAAAACTTTGAACAGTTTAGAGAAGTGGTATACGAAGCCGTGAGAGAAATTCATATTACCCGTTTTCCTTACAACAAATTCTTATATCCTGATTACAAAGATGCTGTTGAAAATGAAGAGTAATAAAAAATGCCTTTAGAGTAATGTTCTAAAGGCATTTTTTTATTCATTTGTTCGTATTAGAATCCATAATTTACACCAACTCCAATAATTTGACGCGTTTGAAATCCTGAAAACGCGTTATCATCATATATCGTTTGAAAAGCAAAATTGGTAGAAAGATACTTATTTACTTTCATAACGATATTTAATGTATAATCAACATCAACATTTTGAGGTACGTCTAAATAATTAGAATATAAATTTAAAATATTCTCAAAAGACACATTTTCCATCAATTTAAATTTATAATAGGCATTTACTGCAGCTCCAAATTCAAAACGCGAAGTTTTACCTTGAAGTACCCCAAAAGAAGATCCATTCTGTGTGAATTGAGAATCAACAATAATTACTTTCGAGGTTGCTGGTGCTATATTAACTTTTAAATTATCACTTTTTTTCCAAAGCATACCAGGTCCAAATTGGAAATAAGCTGGAGAGAAAAAATGTGATGTTTTTATTCCTGATTCAAAACCAGAATCAAATTGCGTTTTGAAATTGAAAAAAGCTGAATAATACCAACTACTATTTACAGAAGTTTTTTTACCTAATAATGAACTAAATTGCAACCTGTCATCGGATTTTTGCATCACCTGATCTTTAATTTTAGTAAGACCATAACCAGCAATAATTTTATTATCCCAATTCCAGGTATCTCTTTTATAATTAAAATCATAATTCACTCCCACATTTCCCGAAACGTTAGATTGACCTCCTGCTAACCAATTATTAAATGTAGCTTGATTGGCAAGAAAAGTAAAAGTACCTTTCTTAAACCATCCATTTGGTTTCTCTTCTTTTAATCTTGCCGCAGCTTCCTCATTTTTCTTCAGCAATTCCTTTTCGTTTACTTGAGCAAATACACCACTAAACGTAAATAATACGAGTATTGAAAATAAAAAATTTTTCATTTTTTGTAAGATTTTTTTAAAAATTCGAGTGCAAAGGTATAAATACATTTGACTTTATCAAATCTTTTCAAAAAATGTAAGGGCTTGATTTTGTAGAATTTAATCTACTTTGCTCGTTTAAAAAGAGGTACTGCAGAACAAGCTTCACCATACATAATGCTCTTAGCTATTGGCTGAAGATGCTGAATAGCAAGTATATAAGCGCTTTCTGGAACTGGTTTTTTAGAGCATCCTTTTAAGATAATGGACTTATCTAGATAATTAGAATAATCGATTTTAGAAAGAATATCTTGATACAAAGAAGACTCCAAATCGGATAGATTACCTAAAATTGCTTTTCTTACAAAAGGTAAAAGATGACTAGTAACCAAAATGCTTGCCCAAGCGGGAATAATAGCATCTGTCGAACAATGAATCGCCACTAAATGATCTTGATATTGCGACCAATCGTGATTTTTAAGGGTTTCTCGAAAGTCTTTTTCTTTCAAAATAAAACCTTCAAAAAGCCATTGTGAGATGTCAATTTGCGTTCGAATTCCTTTTGAATAATAATCTTCTAAATCGAAAACTTCGAGTGCAGAATTGGCTACTTTATTTACAATTTCATCCATTTATGCTGAATTTATTTCAGTATCTTATAACATTCCAAGTTCTAATTTGGCTTCTTCACTCATCAAATCTTTGCTCCATGGCGGATCGAACGTGATTTCTACTTCACACGATTTAACAACGTCAATTTTAGTTATTTTTTCTTCCACTTCTCTAGGTAACGTCTCAGCCACCGGGCAATTAGGCGAAGTTAAAGTCATCAATACTTTCACTTCATTATCTTCATTGATCATTACATCGTAAATCAATCCTAATTCGTAAATGTCAACCGGAATCTCTGGGTCGTAAATTCCCTTTAAAACTTTTACTACACTTTCTCCCAAATTAATTTCGTCTTTAAATTCTTCCATAGTTATCTTTAATTCTTAGCATCAAATGCTAAAGCATACATTTTTATTTGTTTAATCATCGATACCAAACCATTGGCTCTTGTTGGCGATAAATGTTCTTTCAAACCAATTGCATCAATAAAATTAGTATTTGCTTCTAAAATGTCACTAGCTTTTTGATTGGAAAACGTTCGAATTAAAATCGCAATAATCCCTTTCGTTAGAATCGCATCACTATCGGCGGTAAATACAATTTTATCATCTTTTTGTTGGCCGTGAACCCAAACTTTCGACTGACATCCTTTAATAATATTGTCTTCGGTTTTATATTGCTCCTCAATTAAAGGAAGTGATTTTCCTAATTCAATGATGTATTCGTAACGTTGCATCCAATCGTCAAACATTGAAAATTCGTCAACGATATCGTTTTGTATTTCTTGTATTGTCATTTATTCTTGTTTAACTAACGAAGCCACTTTATTCACAAATTCGGCAATTTCTATGGGTGGTGCTCCATGATCAAAAGTCGTCGTTTCATAATCCTTTTCTTTATATGTAATCACCATATTTGCCATTGCAGCACCATCGTAAAAACGTTTCTGAGTTGGACCTTCATAAGAGTTCAATTTTTCAATATTTATTTTGCTAAACATTGCCACTAATTCTTTCCAATCTGCATCAGAAATTTTAGTTGTTGTTCCGTTTCCTGCCTCTCTCCTATTATTTGAAACAGAAAGTTCTTGATTTTGAATTACAATTTTTAAATATAATCCTCTTGAATTTGCAGAATAAACAATTTTAGTGTTTTGAATATCGTTTTTAACCTGCTTTGTGCATCCTTTTCCTATAAAAACGGATACTAAAATCATAATAAATACTTTCATCTTTTTTAATTTATGACAACATCATTTTTGCTTTTTGCAATGCTTCGACAAAGATATCAATTTCTTCTTTACTGTTATAAAAGGCAAAACTAGCTCGAATCGTTCCTGGAATTTTGTAAAAATCCATTATTGGTTGGGCGCAATGATGACCTGTTCGTACTGCTATACCTAATTTATCGATAATCGTGCCGATATCATAAGGGTGAATGCCTTCAATATTAAACGAAATTACGGATGTTTTTTCTTGAGCCGTTCCGAAGATTTTTAGGCCTTCAATTTCTAATAATTTAGCTGTTGCATAATCCAATAATTCATGCTCATAAGCGGCTATATTTTCAAAACCAATTTCGTTTAGATAATCAATAGCCGTTCCGAGCACAATCCCACCTTCAATATTGGGCGTTCCAGCTTCAAATTTATGCGGTAAATCGGCATAAGTTGTTTTCTCAAATGAAACGGTGGCAATCATTTCGCCACCACCTTGATAAGGCGGCAATTTTCTTAGACATTCTTCTTTTCCGTACAAAATTCCGACACCGGTTGGCCCACAAATTTTATGCCCAGAAAAAACATAAAAATCACAATCTAAAGCTTGAACATCAGGTTTTAAATGCGGAACAGCTTGAGCACCATCAATCAAAATGGCAGCACCCACTTGATGCGCTTTTTCAATCATATATTCAATAGGATTAATCGTTCCCAAAGCATTGGAAATATGATTCACCGTAACAATTTTAGTTTTTTCAGAAAGCAATTTATCGAAATCTGACATTATTAACTCGCCGTTCTCGTTCATCGGAATGACTTTCAAAGTTGCTCCGGTTCGTTCGCACAACATCAGCCAAGGCACAATGTTACTATGATGCTCTAAGGCCGAAACCAAAACCTCATCGCCTGCTTTTACAATCGATGCAAAACCATTGGCAACCGTATTTATAGCATGAGTCGTTCCCGATGTAAAAATCACTTCATGCGAAAATTTAGCATTGATATGATTTTGAATTTTTCCTCGAGAAACTTCATAAGCATCCGTAGCTAATTGGCTCAATGTATGCACACCTCGATGAATATTCGCATTAATTTCTTCGTAATATTTAGTAATCGCATCAATCACCACTTTGGGCTTTTGCGAAGTAGCTCCGTTATCGAAATAAATCAATGGTTTTCCATTCACCTTTTGGGAAAGTATCGGAAAATCGGCGCGTATCTTTTGTATGTCTAACATTTGATTATTTAGAATTTTTCTAAATACAAAAGTAATAAAATTGACGTGGATTTTTACCAAACAGATGTTAATAATTATTGAATTTTCCTAGAAATCACATAAGTTTTATAAATTGCATGAAAATCGTTTCAATATGAAAAAATTCTTTAAATATTTTGCTTTTGGCTTTTTTGTTTTCTTAATTTATTTTGGAATTACCACCTATCCTAAACTCGATTTAATTTCGGGGTTTTCTGCTAAAAGTATGGCGTCAGGACATTTTTTGGATCATCGTTCTATTAAAACAATTCAGGAAGGCGACAATGATATTCCTTTGGTTCGTTTAGCCAAACTTGGTTATGATGGTACTGCAAAAATGGGTTTTGCTTCTGTATATGGTTTAAAAGAACGAAAGGCAATTTATCGCGAAGGTTTAGGTGTAACTTTAATAAATGATGATTTTGATGTAACCACGCCTTATGAAATTCCCACAAGAACTCAAATTAAAAGAGCGTTACCTTTCCCGTATGGAGACTTAGAATTGAAAGACACTTTTTTTTCCAACATTGATTACAAAAAATTAAATGCTGTAGTAGCGAATGCTTTTGATGAAAAAGGCAAAAAAGACAAACGAACTCGGGCTATAATTGTGATTTACAAAGACAAAATTATCGCCGAAAAATACGCTGATGGTTTCAATAAAAACTCCAGAATTTTAGGCTGGTCAATGACGAAAAGTATTACAGGAACTCTATTCGGAATTTTACAAAAGCAAGGGAAATTCGACATCAACAAACCGGCTCCAATAGCCGAATGGCAAAAAGATGAACGTGCGATAATTAGAACTAGCGATTTACTGCACATGAATTCGGGATTGGAATGGGAAGAAAAATACGATAAAATTTGTGATGCCACTAAAATGCTATTTCAAGCCGAAGATATGGGGAAAGTTCAGTTAGAAAAAAGAGCGCAATTTCCGCCGAATTTGCATTGGAATTACTCTTCGGGAACGACTAATTTATTGTCTAAAATACTGCGAAATCAATTCAAAACCCATCAAGAATATTTGGACTTTTGGTACAGCAGTTTGTTGGATAAAATTGGCATGAATTCGGCCATTGTCGAAACGGATATGGCTGGGAATTTTGTGGGTTCTTCTTACGGTTGGGCAACAACTCGTGATTGGGCAAAATTTGGCTTATTGTACTTACATAAAGGCAATTGGAATGGCGAGCAATTGTTTGACGAAAGTTGGATAAAATACGTGTCGACTCCAACCAATACTTCCAATGGAAATTACGGTGCGCAATTTTGGTTGAATGCTGGCGGAAAATTTCCAGATGTACCAAGAAACATGTATTATGCCAGCGGTTTTCAAGGGCAAATGGTAGCGATTTTTCCAAGCCAAGATTTGGTAATTGTACGTATGGGATTGAGCGAAGAATTTGATTTTAATGGGTTGTTGAGTGGGGTTGTTTCCTCCATAACCGCAAAGAGCACAAAGTAAAAATCACAAAGAGGTAATGCCCTAAAAACCTTCACTGGCGCCGCCGCCGCTAAATCCGCCGCCGCCAAAAGGCATGTCCGAATCTTGGGTTGCTTGAGCATGATGCCTATCTTGTGAATTTACAATAAGGGCTTCAACGGTATTTAGCATTGTTGTATTGGTGGTGCGATTGGGTAAAAAAGTAA
>CAISUR010000325.1 GCA_903888655.1 uncultured Bacteroidota bacterium
ATGCAAACAAAGCATTAGCTATTGACAATCAAAATAAAGAATATTGGAAACGATATGCTACCATAAATCATGCCTTAAAGTTTTATGAAGAAGCGGAATTAGGATATAGAAAAGCTGTTGAATTTGGTGATTATGAATTAGATACTTGGTTGTTTTGGACTGATTTGTTGCAATTTTTAGGTGAATTTGATGCTGCAATACAAACCTTATTATTAGCGACTGAATACTTTCCAGAAGAACATGAAATAGAATATCGTTTAGCTGGATTGTATTTTATGACTAGTGATGATAAAAAAGGAAGTTTTCATTTGAGTAATGCCATGCGATTGAATTATAAAAAACGAACCATATTAGAACAATCATTTCCTGTGGTTTGGGCAAGAAAAAAAATACAAAATTTAATTGAAAAACACACTAAATAGATGAAAAAAAATGCTTCAATTATTGCCTTATTGGTAATTACATATGCTTTTGGTCAAGCCAAAAAAATTAAATCCAACCCAAAAAAGGCTAGTGAAACTATTGAAATAAAAGAAATTCCTTACGAAAAAAGAAGTAATTACATAAAAGGTGATCGTTATGGTGATGAAACAATTACAATTGATAGTGCACCAACAATACAGCAAGAAGACGAGAACATAATTTATAACACTGCCGGACTGGAAGTCCAACCCGAATTTCCTGGCGGTAATGATAAATTGTATACCTATTTATCGAAAAACTTTGAATTAACCGATGATATGAAAGAAAATGAGTTAAAAGGAAAGATATTAACATCATTTATTGTGGAGCGTGATGGGTCAATCTCAAATATAAAAATTATTCGTGATTTAGGATTTGGAACAGGAATCCAAGCAGAAAGAGTTTTGAAAAAAATGCCAAGATGGAATCCTGCTGTACAAAATGGTAAAAAAGTAAGATGCTCTTTCATGATTCCTATTATGATTTATGCCACAAAACAATAAAAAATTCGGATTACTAGGCAGAAATATTTCCTATTCGTTTTCCAAAAAATATTTCACCGAAAAATTCTACAATGGGTTATTTGAGGATACTATCTACGAAAATTTTGACATCCAATCCTTAGAAGAATTTCCAACTATTCTAAAAAATAATCCTGATTTAAAAGGAATGAATGTTACCATTCCTTACAAAGAAACTATTATTCCTTATTTGGATACTCTTTCAGAAAAAGCTTATAAAATTGGGGCTGTAAATGTCATTCGATTTACTAAAAAAGGAAACTTAAAAGGATATAATTCAGATTGGTATGGATTTATGAAGTCTTTAAAACCACTGCTGCAACCTCATCATAGAAAAGCTTTAATTTTGGGAACCGGTGGAGCCGCCAAGGGAGTTGCTTTTGCTCTTGAACAATTGGGGATTTTCTATACTTATGTTTCTCGCGAAGCTGACAAAACTAGCATAGATTATAATAAAATCAATTCTACAACATTTGAAAATTATCATATAATAATCAATTGTACGCCTGTTGGTACAAGTCCAAACACAGCAGAATTTCCTCCAATTCCGTATGAGTTTTTTACAAACAACCATATAGCTTTCGATTTAATCTACAATCCCGAAGAGACCGCTTTTTTAAAGAAAGCGAAAGAAAAGGGTGCAATGATAAAAAATGGATACGAAATGTTAGTTTTTCAGGCCGAAAAAGCATGGAAGATTTGGAATAAATAAACATCCTTTGAACTGCTTTTTATTGCAATGTTAAAATTAATTTTAACAGAAACCATTGACTTTCTTTGAATTTTGATGCGTCTTTACTATCTTTCGCCCTCCAAAAAGGAAATTATTGTATAACCTTACACATTTAAACAAATGTCAGAAGAATTGAATGATAACCTACCAGTTAACGAAAACGCGGTAGACGGAAACTTAAAAATAGAATCAAAAAACATAATTGATTCTGAAAATCAAGAAGTTGAAACAATCACTACTTCAACTGAACCCGTTGAGGAATTAGTTCCGGATACTGAAATTGAAGCGCCGTTAGTCGCTGAAACAGAACTCGAACCTGTTCTTGAAGTAGAAGATTTAGTGGGTGAAACAATTGAAGAAACTGCAATAGAAGTTGAGCCAGAAGTGGTTGCAGCGGTTGAAACACCAATAGAAGAAGAAAAAATTGAAATTCCTGTTGCCGAATCACAAGTCGAACATACTATTGAATCTACTGATGAAGTGGCTACCGAGATTGCAAAAGAAGTACAAGAAGAGGAGAACATTGCGGTAAATGAAATTGCCAATGCTAATGCCGAAGAGAGTGAAGATGAAACTATAAAAGGTCGTCACGATATTCCGTTGCAAGATTACGAAGCTTTACCAATGGAAAAATTGGTAGAGGAATTAGAAACTCTTGTTGTGGTAGAACCATTAATGTCTGTTAAAGACCATGTTGAAGAAATTAAAAAGGCATTTTTATCTAAATATTATCACTTAATAGACGAGAAAAAAGATGAGTTTCATGCCGAAAATCCAGATACTACCGAAGAATTCCATTATAGTTTTCCTTTAAAAACAAAATTTGATACCTTATACAATCAGTACCGAGATAAAAAAAATGCGCACTTTAAGTCATTACAAAACAACTTAAAAGCGAATTTAGAAAACAGAATGGCGATTGTAGAAGAATTGAAAAATTTGGTTCACAATCCCGGAGCCAATATTGCAAATTCTCTAAAACAACTTAATGACATTAGAGAACGTTGGAAAGTAGCAGGACCGATTCCTAAAGATAAATATAATCACGTTTGGAATAACTTTCATTTTCATATTGAAAATTTCTATGACTTTTTACATCTAGACAGAGAAGCTCGCGATATTGAATTCAAAAATAATTTAGAGCACAAACAACGCATTATTTCCCGTGTAGCTGAATTAGTTCATGAAACAGACATCAATAAATCATTCCGTGAATTGCAAGATTTACATAAAATTTGGAAAGAAGACATTGGTCCGGTTTCAAGAGAACACCGTGAAGAACTTTGGAAACAATTTAGTGAATTAACTAAACAAATGCACGATAAACGGGAAGCATTTTACGAAAGTTTTAGAGCAAAAGAAACCGAAAATCTTGAAAAGAAAAACGGCATTATTGCACAGCTTGAAGCTTTAGCGCAAGAAAAAGTGAATTCGCATCAGGCGTGGTTGAACCAAATCGTAAAAGTAGAAGCATTACGCAACGAATTTTTTGCTACAGGAAAAGTACCAAGCGAAGTAAACGAGGCTACTTGGGCTAGATTTAAAACTGCGGTTCGAGATTTCAATGTCTTGAAAAATTCTTTCTACAAAGAAATCAAAAAAGACCAAAATGATAATTTAAGTAAAAAACAAGCGTTAGTCGATAAAGCCAATGAGTTAAAAGAAAGTGACGATTTTGCCAATACAACACCTTTGATGAAACAAATTCAAGACGAATGGAAATTAGTTGGTCACGTTCCAAGAAAATTTTCAGACGAGTTGTGGAAAGAATTTAAAGCAGCTTGCAACCACTATTTCGAGCGTTTAAAAGACAGCAGAAAAGAAGAAGATGCCGAAGAAGTAGCAGCTTTTGAAAAGAAAAAAGAATATTTGGAAACCCTTCGTTCTTTTGAATTAGTTGGTGACCACAAAACCGATTTAGACGCTATTAAAGCGCACATTGAAGCTTGGAAATCTATTGGTAAAGTTCCTTTCAATAGAAGACATGTTGAAGGTAAATTCAACAAAATTCTTGACGCATTATTCGAAAAATTAAGCTCTAGCAAGAAAGAAAGCGAACAATTACGTTTTGCTAACAAACTTGGTAATTTAGCAAACTCGGAAGATGGCAGAAAATTGGATAATGAAAAAATCTTTATCATGCGTAAAATTGATGAAGTTCAGAATGAAATCTTCCAATTAGAAAATAACATTCAATTTTTCCAAAATACTAAAAATGCTAAAAAAGAAAATTCTATTGTAACTGAAGTTCGTAAAACAATTGAAAGACACAAAGAAGATTTAGTAAGTTGGAAAGACAAACTAAAACAGATTAAAAATTTAAAATCAGA
>CAISUR010000326.1 GCA_903888655.1 uncultured Bacteroidota bacterium
TGGTGCTGGATGGGATGGTACTTATGATAATACTATGATGCCTTCTGATGATTACTGGTTTACCGTTAATTATCAAAAAGATGGAGAAGAAAAAGAATTTAAAGCCCACTTTGCCATGAAACGATAATGCCTTTTTTGCCCCAACTCAAAAAACTTTATTACATTATTGTCCATTTGAACTAAAAAACTCCGAAGTCTGCACTTTGGAGTTTTTTAGTTATTTTTGATTTACAAATTTTATTATGAAACATAACGTCACAATTACTAGAAGAAAGTCTATAATTAATTTAATCCCCTCGATTGCGCTCGGGATGACACTATAAAACTATTAATCTGGTAAATAAAAACTTAAATTACCATTTAATAATAGCACTTGCCCAAGTAAAGCCGCTACCAAAAGCCGCTAACACAAGGATATCTCCCTCTTTAATTTTGCCTAATTCCCATGCCTCTGTTAAGGCTATTGGAATTGATGCGGCTGTAGTATTTCCGTATTTTTGAATGTTATTAAAAACGTGATCGTCTGTTAATTTGAATTTTTGTTGAATGAATTGCGAAATTCTCAAATTAGCTTGATGAGGAATCAACAAATCAATATCTGAAACTTGAAGATTATTGGCCTGAAGTCCTTCATTAATCACTTCGCTAAATCGAATCACTGCATTTTTAAAAACAAATTGCCCGTTCATGTGTGGAAAATAACTTTCATCTTCGGGATTGTTATCGGCTAAAATATCGGTTATCCACCTTCCACCCATTCCCGGTGCTAAAACCGCTAATTCTTTGGCATGTTCTCCTTCTGAATGTAAATGTGTCGAAAGTATTCCTTTGGTCGTATCTTCCTCTCGACTCAGTACTGCTGCCCCTGCTCCATCGCCAAAAATTACTGAAACACCACGACCACGATTGGTCATATCTAATCCCAATGATTGCACTTCGGAAGCTACTACTAAAATATTTTTATACATTCCGGTTTTGATGTATTGATCGGCAACCGATAGCGCATAGATAAATCCTGAGCATTGATTTCTAACATCCAACGCACCTACTGTTCTCAATCCTAATTCTTTTTGAATGGCAACGCCTGGTCCTGGAAAATAATAATCGGGAGATATAGTGGCAAAAACAATAAAATCGATATCCTCATTAGCAATACCTGAACGTTCTACGGCAATTTTGGCCGCCTTCACGCCCATTGAAGTCGTGGTATCTTCTCCGCGAACAACATGACGCCTTTCTTTAATTCCGGTGCGTTCTTGAATCCATTCATCGGACGTATCCATTATTTTGGATAAATCATCGTTGCTTACAATATTTTCGGGAACATAATAGCCTAAACCGCTTATTTTAGAATGATACATGTTTTGTGATTTTAATGACATTGACCTCACAAATTTAGCAATCTTTTAAAAAGGAAAGCTATTATGAGCTTGTTATTTTGATTCACTAAATATGATTTAAATCTACTTCTCTATCTTAACCGACTGCCTTCCCGTATTGGTGTGCAAATTCAAAAAATAGACTCCCGAAGCATAAGGGAAATCAAAAGAATACTTCTTAGTTCCTGCTTGATTGATTTCGTCTAGTTTAAGTTCTTTAATAAATTGTCCGGTGTTGGAGTACAATCCAAGCACTAAGTGATCAACTCCCTTGAATTCAATTTCTACATTAAGTTTATCTTTAATGGGATTTGGAGCAACTCTCACTGTTAAGGGAATTCGGGCCTGTTCTTGAAAATTAGTTGTATTTAAATTGTTGATCATTTTATAAATTGTAGTACCACACGCATAAGCAGCAGTGCTATTATCCACAAAAAATATTCTATTCAAATTACTTCCTACCGTAGTGTTTGTCCATGTATCGCCTGCATCGGTGGTTTCATAAAACCCAGTATCGTGTCCTCCCATCCATCCGTGATTTTCATCCACAAAACCCACCGCTTGTACTTCGGGTTCCGGTGCATTTTTAGAAACCCAAGTCACTCCACCATCAGAAGATTTTAATAATTTTCCGCTATTAGGAGCCACCGTTTCTACCGATCCAAAAATGACATTAGGATTGCTGGCTAAAATTTGAAGTTTCCAAACATAATCACCAACAGTCGTTCCCTGGTAAATGGTTGTCCATGTAGCACCTCCATCGGTTGTTTTTAAAATCACTGCACCATTATCATTACGTCCCGCTGCCAAACCTGTATTTTCGTCTGTAAAGAGTACCTCAACCAAAGCGGTAGCATAAGCACTCATCGGTATATATTGCCAAGTAGCACCGCTATCACTAGATTTAATGATGTATGCTGGCGAAAAATAGGCTCCACAACCATAAATGGTAGAGGTACCCACACAATCTAATCCGCAGATTGCTGCAGGATTGGGTGAAATGTTGGTGACTAATGTCCACGTGGCACCGCCATCACTAGTTTTATAGAACTTTCCATTTAATGTGCCTAAAAATCCAATATTTTCATCCAGAAATTCAATATTTCTAAAGTAGTGACTGCTTCCTAAAATGGTATTATTGAGTTGTTGTGTCCAAGTCGCACCTCCATCAGTCGTTTTATAGACAGCAGCATAATATCCGTTGGCAGCCCATCCTAAATTTTCATTCAAAAAAAACACGTCGTCAAAGCGTTGTCCGTTTAAATTTGAAGCAATATTGGGTAATGGTGCCCAAGTTAATTGTGCTGTGGCAAAAGAAGAGATTAAAACTAAAAAGTAAAATTTTTTCATTATTCTTATTTTTTGTAAAAGTATAAAAAAGAGAACAATAGCGATACAACCTAGTAACTAATTGCTAAAAAAACTTCGATTGCATTGTGATAATGTTGACTGCTTTCAAAAAATATACTTCCCTTTTCATTGGCTGCTTCAATTAAAAAATGACTACCTCTAAAGTAGCTTTGTTGCACAGTCACTTTGAGCGTTGATGCTTCAACTTCTTTTAATTGATGCGGATAACAAAAGTGAATTTTACCTTCGATTTCCAATTCATTCACGTCACCAAAAAGTGAAGCAATGTACTTGCTTTTGGGATTTTCATAAACAAATTTAGGGGTTCCTTTTTCAATAATACTTCCATTTTGCATGACCATAACTTCATCTGCAAATGATAACACATCGGTGCTATCATGCGTGGCAACAATAGTAGTAATTTGTTGTTCTTTTAAGTAGGCAAATAACTTTCTGCGCAAACTATTTTTCCTAAAATTATCAATATGACTAAAAGGTTCATCGAGCAACAACACTTCGGGCTCTAATGCTAAAACTCGAGCTAAAGCGACTCTCTGCATTTGACCGCCACTTAAATTTTTAGCTTTAACATGGGCAAATTCAGACATTTCAACAATCGCTAACAATTCTTGAATTCGCTCTTTTTTTTTCTCTGGATAGCGATTAGAAAGATATTTTCCGACGTTTTCGGAAACAGTAATAAAAGGCATCAAATCAAAATCTTGTGCCAAATATTTCATAAAATCCATTCCCGGAATTAGATTGTATTTTGGCCCTAACACTTGTTTGTCATTCCAAAAAATAGTGCCTTCCTGTACATCATACAATCCGTAAAGAAGTTTGAGTAAGGTACTTTTGCCACAACCACTTTCTCCTATAACAGCAACATTAGCGCCTTTTTTAATAGAAAAAGAATTTTTAGGAATTGTTATCGCATTCGAATAAGAAAATACAATGTCTTTTACTGTAAGCATGCCACAAAAATAAGCACAAATAATTCTTCCACTTAAAGTTTTGTGAAATTTTGCTTTTCTTTTATTTTTTGATTGATATTCAGAGCCATGTAGTTTGTTAAATGTAATTAGTATTTGATGAAATCTTTTGGTTACATACGGCTCTCGATATATTTTTTGTTTCGATTATACATACAAAAAAATACTAGAACTGACGTTTAAATAATCACAATCAACGGATAATATATTTTTGTTTTATGCACTATGTAAAAATACTTCTGCGGGGATACTGAAATATTTTTTTAACTTTTGTGCCATTTTCAATGTAATTTCACGCTTTCCAGAGAGAATTGCAGAAACATGTCCTTTACTTCCAATTATGGGTTCTAAATCTTTAGCTTTTATACCCATTTCTTGCATTTTATATTTGATAACTTCCAATGCATCAAGTTCGGGTAATTCATAATGTTTATCATCATAATCCTTTACTAAAACTAATAATAATTCTAACTCATCACTTTCAGGTGAATTGGGAGCTACATGAAATATCTCCATCAATCTAATAGAA